>CANGZO010000011.1 GCA_947458305.1 Comamonadaceae bacterium | reverse complement strand
GACATAAAGTAAAGCGATCAAGGCGCTGAGGCCAAACCATTGAAAAGCGTATCCATGGTGCTTTTCGACACCACTGGCCACCACAGGCCATTCACGCAGCAGTCCTTCCGACGCTGCACCGGACTGCAGCAGTGTGAACTTGGGCAAGTTCAAACCCGTTTCTTGCTTGAATGCTTGCCAGTCTAGATTTTGCCGTATCGGTCCTTTTTCCTCGCCCCCGAAATCGTAGAGCCTTGAGGGCCATGGGGCCAAATGACCGAGAACTTCTACGCGCTCCTTGGACTGTTCAACGGGCGGCAATGCCGTGCGGTCTGTGAAAGAACGCTGAACCCAGCCGCGCTGGACCACCAAGCTGATCTCAGAGCCTTCCAGTTTCAGAGGCGTCAACACAAAAAAGCCCGGTTTGGCATTCATTTGCCGATTTTCCAAGTAGACCGTGTGCTGGTGCTGCCAATGGCCCACCAGCACCATGCGTCTGTGCATCAAATTGTTTTGCACATCAGACGGGTCGGCGTCCACTTTCAGGCTTTGACCATGGAGTACCGGCTTTTCGGCCTGTTGGGTTCGCGCTTGATGCAAAGCCGTTTTTTCAGCCGCACGGCCCAGCTGCCATAAACCCAGCGAACAGGTCAGACCCACACTGAGCACAGCGAGTGCCAGCAAGAGCCATCTTTGTGACCCCGGGGTTTTTTCAGTCATCGGATAATGCCATCATGAAAATATTGGTCATTGTTGCTTTTGCGGCCATCTTGGCCAGTCTGGTCTGGGCTTTGCTGCACATGATGAGGGGCAGTGTGCCCCCAGAAGATGGAGCGGCGCCACCCAAAAACAAAATGGCCACTGCGCTCGCCCTTCGCGTGGGCTTGTCGATCGTGCTGTTTGTCTGTGTGTTGATCTCTTGGAAGATGGGCTGGATTCAACCCACAGGCATTCCACCTGGGCTTTGATTCCATCGCTCTGTCTTCAAAACATCTCAATAAAAAAGCGCCCAAGGGCGCTTTTTTAACGGTTCATGCAGTTCTTACATCCAATAAACCAAGATGTACAAGCCCAACCAAACCACGTCAACAAAGTGCCAGTACCAAGCTGCGCCTTCGAAACCGAAATGACGGTCTTTGGTGAAATGGCCTTTTTGCAGACGCAAGGTGATGAACAACAACATCAACATGCCCACAAACACGTGGAAACCGTGGAAACCCGTCAGCATGTAGAAGGTTGAACCGTAGATACCGGACGAGAGCTTGAGGTTCAAGTCACCCCATGCATAGGCGTATTCGTAACCCTGAACAAACAAAAAGATAACGCCCAAGAGGACCGTCATCCACATATATTTGATGGTTTTGAGACGATCGCCAACTTGCAAGGCGTGGTGCGCGATGGTCAATGTGACACCGGACGTCAAGAGCAATGCCGTGTTGATGGTGGGCAACCAGAAAGGCCCCATGGTCTTGAACGGCTCCACAATGCCTGCAGGGGATGTGGTGGCGCCCGCTACAACGCTGGGCCACGCCGCTTTGAAGTCAGGCCAAAGCAATGCGTTTTCCAAGCTGCCCAGCGCTGGGATGGAATGAGACCGGGCCCACCACAAGGCGGTAAAAAAGGCACCGAAGAACATGACTTCTGAAAAAATGAACCAAGTCATGCTCCAGCGGAAAGACAAATCAATCTTTCGCCCGTACATGCCGGTTTCGCTTTCGTGTACCGCTTCTGAGAACCACTGGTACAAGACGATCAGCCACCAAGCCATGCCAAAGAACAAGCAATACATGCCCCATTCGGAGCCGTTGATCCATTGACCAGCGCCCAAAATGACGAAGAACAAACCGATGGCCGACATCACGGGATGGCGTGATTCGTGTGGGACGTAGTAGTAAGGCGTGGTGCCGTGTGCTGCTGAACTCATGAATACTCCTGCTCTCTCTTCATTCGAAATCTGATAAATGGGTTACAGCACATAAGGCTGTGCCACCACCCAATTGACCAAGGCGATGAGCCCCAATACAAACAACAAAGCCGCACCGATTCCGACACCAATGATGTGGAAAGGGTTGAGCTTCTCAAGATCCTGTTGGTAATCAGAACCTTTTCGCAAACCTACAAAAGACCAAAGTACGGCTTGAACCGTCCTCAACCAGGTCGAGTGCTGCACCGATTTGGTCTCTGGCCCGCTCATGAACCAGACCCTGTGACGGTGTTCACTGTCTTGGAAGCCAATGGCGCAGTGGGTGCCACGGGCGTCTTGCCACCCACTTCAAAGAAGGTGTAGGACAGCGTGATCGTCGTGACATCCTTGGAAAGTTTTGGATCGATCACGAAAGCCACGGGCCATGCTTTTTTCTCGCCTGCTTCCAAGGTGTACTCGTTGAAGCAAAAACACTCCAGCTTGTTGAAATGGCTGGCGGCTTGCTTGGGGGCGTAACTGGGAATGGCCTGTGCGGCCATCCGGCGGTTTTGGATGTTTTGAAACTCGTACATGACCGTGGTGAGTTCACCCGGATGCACTTGCATCGATCTTTTTTCTGGCTTGAAATCCCAAGGCCCGCGCACATTGGCATCGAACTCGACGGTGATGGTACGGCTGGTGTCCACTTGGCTGTTGCGCAGGACCTGCGCCGCTTGCGCGGATTTGGCGTTACCAGGCACCTGCGTTTCAGAGATCGACAAAACGTTGATCCCCGTGATTTCGCAAATGGCCTTGTAAATCGGCACCAATGCATACCCGAAGCAAAACATGCCCGCAGTGACCACTGCCAGCTTGCCGACCATCTTCAGGTTTGCACCACGCAAGTTCATCGAATGTCTTTCAGGTGTTGAGCAACAAGATCTTTGCCACGAACCCGGCCAAAACAACGCAGGCCACTGATAACAAAATCAAGCCCAGACGAACATTGCTTTTTCTTTGTTCGGGTGTCATGGCCATGGTGCTCAACCAATCACGCGGGTCGCTGTAGCGTCCAGCTTGGGTGGGTTCTCAAAAGTGTGGAACGGTGCTGGCGAAGGAACTTCCCACTCCAAACCTTCAGCAGCTTCCCAAGGCTTCTGGGGTGCTTTTTCGCCCTTGCCCAACATACCTGGCAACACGATGGCCAAGAAGAAGTAAACCTGAGCAAAACCGAAGAAGAAGGCACCGACCGACGCGATCATGTTGAAGTCAGTGAACTGCATGGGGTAGTCGGCGTAGCGACGGGGCATACCGGCCAGACCCAGGAAGTGCATCGGGAAGAAGGTGATGTTGAAGGAGATCAGCGACCACCAGAAGTGGATCTTGCCGCGTGTTTCGTTGTACATCACACCTGTCCACTTGGGAATCCAGTAATAGACACCAGCAAACAGGGCAAACAAGGAACCAGCCACCAACACATAGTGGAAGTGCGCCACCACGTAATAAGTGTCTTGCAACTGGATGTCGATCGGGGCCATGGCCAAAATCAAACCGGTGAAACCACCCATGGTGAACACAAAGATGAAGCCCACAGAGAACAACATCGGGGTTTCAAAGGTCATGGAGCCGCGCCACATGGTCGCGATCCAGTTGAAAATCTTCACGGCAGTTGGCACAGCGATCAGCATGGTCGCGTACATGAAGAACAACTGACCTGTGACAGGCATGCCCGTCGTGAACATGTGGTGAGCCCACACGATGAACGACAAGATGGCAATGGACGACGTGGCATACACCATGGAGGCATAACCAAACAACTTCTTGCGAGAAAATGCAGGAACGATCTGGCTGATGATGCCGAAAGCCGGCAAGATCATGATGTACACCTCAGGGTGACCAAAGAACCAGAAAATGTGCTGGTACATCACTGGATCACCACCGCCTGCGGGGTTGAAGAAGCTGGTACCAAAGTGGCGGTCAGTCAAGGTCATGGTGATCGCGCCAGCCAACACAGGCATCACAGCGATCAACAAGTAGGCGGTGATCAACCATGTCCAAGCGAACATGGGCATCTTCATCAAGGTCATGCCAGGCGCACGCATGTTCAGGATGGTGACGATGATGTTGATCGAACCCATGATGGACGACGCACCCAAGATGTGCATCGCAAAAATCGCGGCATCCATCGAAGGACCCATTTGCAGGGTCAAGGGTGCATACAAGGTCCAACCCGCGGCAGGCGCACCACCGGGCATGAAGAACGAACCCACCAGCATCAAAGACGCAGGAATCATCAGCCAGAAGCTGAAGTTGTTCATGCGGGCAAAGGCCATGTCAGAAGCGCCGATTTGCAGCGGCAGCATCCAGTTCGCAAAGCCCACAAAGGCCGGCATGATCGCGCCGAACACCATGATGATGCCGTGCATGGTGGTGAACTGGTTGAACAACTCAGGGTTCACAATTTGCAGACCAGGCTGGAACAACTCGGCACGGATGCCCAGTGCCAACACGCCGCCGACCATGAGCATGGCAAAGCTGAAGAGCAGGTACAAAGTACCGATGTCTTTGTGGTTGGTGGCATACACCCAACGACGCCAGCCAGCAGGCGCGTGACCGTGGTCGTCATGGGCGTGATCGTGATGGTCTAGAACGGCACTCATCTTGATTTCCTTTGATTTGAATACGGTAGGGCTTACTTGCGTGCGGCCAAGACGTCGGCAGGCTGCACAATTTGCCCGGTCTTGTTGGACCAGTTGTTCTTGGTGTAAGTGACCACAGCGGCAATGTCGGTATCAGACAATTGTTTCCAGGCAGGCATGGCACCGTTGCCAGCACCGTTGAGGAGAATGGCAATTTGCTTGGACTTGTCGGCATCCAAAACAATGGAGGAGCCGTCAAGCGCCTTGATCGAGCCAGCCACTTTGCCGGAGGCTTGGTGGCAAGCAATGCAGTTGGATGCATAGACTTTTTCACCGCGCTTGGCCAAATCGTCCAAAGCCCAAACCTTGCTTGGATCATCGGCTTTGGCCAATTGTTTTTTCTTCTCAGCAGCCACCCAAGCTGTGTAATCTTCCGCAGACAAAACCTTCACATGGATGGGCATGTAGGCATGCTCTTTACCGCACAGTTCTTGGCATTGGCCGTAGAAATCACCGGTTTTTTCAGCACGGAACCATGTATCGCGCACAAAACCGGGGATGGCATCTTGTTTGATGCCAAAGGCAGGCACCGCAAAGGCGTGGATCACATCGTTGGCGGTGGTGATCACGCGAACCTTTTGGCCCACTGGAACCACCAAGGGGTAATCTACTTTGAGGAGGTAGTCATCACCCGCTGGCTTGCCGGCATCTGACATGGCGCGGTGCGATGAATCGAGCGTAGAGATGTAGCTCAGACCTTCGCCTTGACCATTGATGTAGTCGTAACCCCATTTCCACTGGTAACCGGTGACCTTGACGGTCAAGTCGGCATTGGTGGTGTCCTTTTGCGCCACCAAAACCTTGGTGGCCGGCAAGGCCATCAGGATCACGATGATGAAAGGAACAGCAGTCCAAACCACCTCGACCGTGATGGACTCGGTGAAAGTGGCTGGTTTGTGACCCACCGACTTGCGGTGCTTCCAAATGGAATAAAACATCACCGCAAAAACGGCGATGAAAATGACCGTGCAAAGGATCAGCATGAACCAATGCAACCATTGCTGCTCTTGGGCAATTTTGGTTGCTGCGGGATGCAAATTGAGCTGATTAACCGCGGGGCCACCCGGCAAGTCATTAACAGCGTGGGCAGCTGTTGCAACCCATGCACCTGCAAAAATGCCCGCGCGTGATAGCAGCGAAGCCAATTGGTTGGAGATATTCTTCATGGTTCTCACTAACTTCCAAGACACTGTTGAATTCACACTATTGAAAAACTTTGACAGATTCAAACTGCCACAGGGCATCACGCTGAACGCAATGCCTTTCTGATCTCTCGCGCCAGCACTTGCCGCAGCTCAGGGCGAACAAACCGCCCCACCTCAATCGAACGACCTTGACCTGACAACTCGATCAAGCTCAGGTCTCCGGATTTGGGCTCAACCCTCACCCATTGACGCTCAAACTCTGCCCTTTCGAGGCGACCCGCTGTTTCCAACTCCACCACCAAATTGGCGCCTTGAAGGGAAATCATTTCACCATCAGCCGCATGGCGGGCATAAGCCAAAAAAGCCAAGCCCACGACAGCCACTTCCAAGCCAGCAAATGCCAACACGAGGGTGGCTCCTTGCAGCCAAAAAAACACCCCTATACCCAAAGAAACGGCACACAAGAACATGTACATCCAGCCCAATTGGACTGGCGTAAAGGAACAATTGCGTTTGAGTCGCCAATGGATAGAGGGACCTGAGACTTGAGCAAACTGGTAAGCCTGATTTGACATCTGTCAACTTTCAATAACCTAACACGCAATCAAGCAATCGCTGCGATCAATTTCGGCCGGATTTTACCTGAGAACAATAGCGCTTTTGACAAAACTCAAAGTTTGTCCGGCATACCCCCAGACGAACGCAGCATATGGCGCATTTGATCCAGCCCGATTTCTGTTTTCGGTGCCAACTTGAGCCTGGGTTGTGGTTTCAGGGCGTGCCCATAAACGATTTCAAAGCTCAAAGAGAGACGGCCATCATGTTCTGGGCGGGCCAGAGACATCAAGGCCTGCAGCAGCGAACGCTTCCAGGCGCGACCCCTCAGGCCCACAAATCGATCGACATGCAAATTGCGCCCCAGTTCGCGCAACTCGGCCAAAAGTCCCTCTGGCGAGGCATAGGTCAAGGTGATCCGCTCCATGTCCATGACCGGTTCGGCAAATCCCGCCTGCACCAACATGTCACCCCAATCGTGCATGTCGGTGAACTCGTGCGCTGGCTGGGGCCACCCAGCACGTTCATAGACTTGGCGCAACTCACGCAGCGTATCGGGCCCGAAACACGAAAACATCAAAAATCCGTTCACAGACAAAGCTTGATGCCACGCCCGCAGCAAGGCTTGTGGTTCGGGGTGCCCGTGCAGTTGCATATTGGCCCAAAGCATGTCGGCCGATTGCTCAGAGGGCAAGCCAATCTGCTGCTTTTGTTCACGCCAAGACAGCACTTGCCACCACTTGCGCGCCATCAAGGAGCGTGCTGTCAGGGCATTTTGAGCTTGTTCACAGACCAGCCATGCCCGCGCATTGGGGTAACGCTGCACCAGGGACCTGTGCGCAGCCACACCTCCGCTCAAGGGCTCCCAATGGACCCATTGCTTAGGCTGCAGGGTGATGAAGTCCAACCGCTCCTGCATGCGGGAGGCCACTTCCTCATGCAACCAAGGTGAAATCAAAGCGGGCGCAGGCCTGCCCAGCCACCTGGCTGCAGCGACAGGGTCTAAGGACGGGGGTCTGGAAACTGGAGACATCGATGGTTGAAATGAATGGCGAGCGGATGACTTGCTTGTTGCACACCCAGATGAATCGGGTGGTACCGCCTTGCTCATGGGCTTTGGCTTGAGTATATTGACACGATGTGGCCTCTCTTACTCAAGGCGAAGAGTTTCGCGCCGAGCGCAAAAGGTCAGGCGGGGTTTTGGCACTGGTTGCCCAGCCGCTGCGCCATTTGTCAAGACTGGCCTCATGCGCCTGTGTGTGAAGCATGCATCAGTCGCTTTGCCCAACCCCAAAACCGTTGCAATGGCTGTGCATTGCCATGGGCAAACACTGGGCGACGCTGCCCAGACTGCCAGTCAAAACCACCGCCACTCGACATGTGCCTGGCCGCTGTGACCTACGATTGGCCTTGGGTTGACTTGATTGCAAGATTCAAGTTTCAACAACAGGCCGGTTGGTCCAATGCCTTGGCCACCTTGATGATGAGCACCCCATTGGCAGATGATGTGCTGGACAACGCGGATCTGGTGCTGCCGATTCCACTTTCACCACAAAGACTGGCCTTCCGGGGCTATAACCAATCATGGGAACTGGCCCAGCAACTGAGCCCTGGCAAAGCAGATGTTCAATTGCTGCTGCGCACCCGAGACACCCCATCTCAGCGGCTGCTGCCCCGCCATGAGCGACTCGACAATTTGGTGGGCGCATTCGCCGTGGAGCCCTTGAGGGCGGCGCAGCTGAGAGGAAAACGCGTGGTGCTGGTGGACGATGTGATGACCAGTGGCGCCTCTTTGCATTCAGCAGCCCGCGTTCTGCGCCAAGCTGGAGCTGCCCACATCAGCGCCTTGGTTTTGGCCAGAACCGAATTCTTGGCTTCCGAATGACATTTCGCAAGCCGGGCAAGACAGCAAGGCACAATGTGCGCCATGTTTCATATTGTCTTGGTTGAACCTGAAATCCCGCCGAACACCGGCAACGTCATCCGACTGGCCGCCAACACCGGTTGCACCTTGCACTTGGTGGAACCCTTGGGGTTTTCGATGGATGACAAACACATGCGGCGAGCTGGACTCGATTACCACGAGTACGCCGACTTGCGTCGCCACGCAGATTGGGATGCTTTTATGGCCCAAGAGCGGCCCTCACCAGAGCGCATGTTTGCCCTGACCACCAAAGGCAGCCGAGCCGCTTTCGGCGTGCGCTTCGAACCCGGTGATTGGCTGATTTTTGGCTCGGAGACGCGTGGATTGTCGCCCGCATTGCGCGAGAAGTTTGCACCCACTCAACGCATCAAGCTGCCCATGCTTGAAGGTCAACGCAGCCTGAACCTGTCCAACGCAGTCGCGGTGACCGTGTTCGAGGCTTGGCGCCAAAACGGGTTCGGTGGGGCGCCCACCACGCAAGGACTGCCTGCTCAGGCGTAAATGCGCACCAAAGACTCGGCAGCACACACAGGTTTGTCGCTGCCTTCGCGCTCCACCGTGACGTTCCACTGCAACTGAAGACCACCGCCTTCAATGGGCATGGCCGAATGCAGATGCAGATGTGCACGCAATCGGCTGCCCACGGGCACCGGCGCCATGAAACGCACTTTGTTCAAGCCGTAATTGACGCCCATTTTCTTGCTGCTGACATCAATGGTCTTGTCAAAAAACTGAGACAACAAGGACAGCGTCAAAAAACCATGCGCAATAGGCGCACCAAAAGGCCCCTGCTTGGCCCGCTCCACGTCAACATGAATCCACTGGCTATCCCCCGTGGCCTCAGCAAATTGGTTGATCTGCTGCTGGGTGATTTCCACCCACTCGGTCGCAGCCACGTCTTGGCCCACACAAGCGGCCAACTCGGCCAAATTTGCAAATGTTTTCATGTCGAGCACTTTATGAGGCTTTCAGCCACGGGGGTGTCGATGACGTGACAGGCCCAATTTGCCCGACTTCACAGGCCGTCTTCGGCCTTCTCGCTCTGTTTGTGCATCGCTTTCAATTCAGCTCGCAAACGAGACAACTCAGCACGGTAGTTTTCCGCATCACCGTAATCAACAAAGCCGTGGTAGTGCGGATGGGCCTGCAAGATGCGACGCGAATGTTTGATGGGACACCAATACTGCTCCGTCAAACCGAAAATTTCACGGCAGTAAGCGATCAAGCCATTGGCATAAGCGCAATAAGCACAATTGATTTTTTCAAGCCCATTCAGATAGGCCAGGTGCGAGCGATCAAAAACCCAAAAGTCCGACCTTTGAACCTTGCGGATCCCGCACAGGGGAAAACACACCCACTGATAAACCGAAACAAATGCATCCAACAGCAACATTGGCACCAGCACGGGGTAAATGAAGGGCACGCACAAGACATGCCGCCACTGTGCCGTCAACACGTAGGCCAACAAACCCGCCTTGAAGCGCCTTTGCTGGGCCAAAACCTCTTTTTCAAAGCGCACCTTGTGCTCATCAAAGTGGGCCTGCCATTGCTCACGGCGAATCTTGGCTTCTTGCTCAATGGCCAGTTCGATCCGCTCAATTCGGTCTAAAAACTCTTGGATCTGTGGTGTCATGGCGACTCCCTGAAAGGCCAAAAAGCGCCTTCAGCTTAACAGGCGCGTAAAATTAAAACTCAAAAATAAAATTGCTCGCCCTTGTCCACCCCTACACCACATCCTTTGCCCCAGCACATTGCCATCATCATGGATGGCAATCGGCGTTGGGCTAAAAACCGTTTCATGCCGGCAGGACTCGGCCATGCAGCAGGCGCTCAAAGGGTTCGCGATATCGTCAAGGCATGCGCCGAAATGGGGATCCCGCACTTGAGTCTTTTTGCTTTCAGCACAGAAAACTGGAAGCGCCCACCCGAAGAGGTCACTGGGCTGATGGGCTTGTTCATGACCTATCTCAAAAAAGAGATTCGAGACATGAACGCCAATGGTGTTCGCCTCAAAGTACTGGGCGACAAGCAGCGATTCTCGGAACCTTTGCAAGAACTGATAGCCAATGCAGAGCTGCAAACAGCCCACAATGTGGGCATCACGCTCCATATTTGCGCCAACTATGGCGGTCGCTGGGACATGCTGCAAGCGGTCAAAGCTTGGCAAAAAGACAATTCAAACTTGAGTTTGGATTCTTTGACTGAGGCTTCATTGGCCCCTTATCTGTCCACTGCCGATGCACCCGAAGTCGATTTATTGATTCGAACGGGCGGCGAATCTCGGGTCAGTAATTTCCTGTTGTGGCAAGCTGCCTATGCGGAATTGTTTTTTTGTGACGAGTTGTGGCCTGACTTTACCAGCGAGACATTGAATCAAGCGCTGGTTTGGTTTGCAGGCAGAGACCGTCGTTTTGGCTCATCAGCGCCCATCTGATTCAAAAGAGAACACCTTTTTGGGTTCTCATCCATTCAAAGACCTCAAAAAGAAACCCCGTCATGACGGGGTTTCAATTCAGATTTCAATCAGCAACTGGAAAAACCAGTGGGTATATCAAAGCACCGGTGTTCGAGCTTAGGCAATAACGAAAGGGGCGCGGTCACGGCCTTCGATCCATTTGGGCGCTTTGCCTCGGCCAGTCCAGGTTTGTCCGGTTGCGGGATCGCGGTATTTGGCAGCAACCTTGCTGATGGCTTTGCCTGCACCGCCTTTGCTGGCACGTCCAGGGAAAATGTCTTGCACCGTGAGTCCAAATTCAGCCACCAATTCACGCACTTTGGTCACGGCCGCAGAAATTTCATTTTGACGCGCCTGCGAAATGGCCAATTCGAGTGCTTCGCGCTGTTGCAAAAGTTCTTTGTAAGACTGTGTCATGCTGATTTCCCTAAGTAAATAAAAAAACATAATGTAACTCAAAATCGAAGGTCATGCAGTACCCCATCAACAATTCATTGATTGCATCTATTTTTATATTCAAAAACAGTCCTCTCTGTTTCACACAGAATCAAAAACTTCCATACTTTTAATACAAGACGCAAATGGCCTGTTATTGGATCGGTGATATTCAAGGCTGCGACCAGCCATTCGGACACTTGCTGGAAAAAATTGATTTTTCACCCAGTCGAGATCAATTGGTCATCTTGGGCGATTTGATCAACCGTGGCCCAGATTCAGTGGCCGTTCTCAGACGCCTGATGGCTTTGGATGGCAGCGTGCACTGCGTGCTGGGCAACCATGACCTGCACGGCTTGGCGGTGGCCAATGGCTTGCGCCTGGCCGGACGCACGGACACCTTGAACGCCTTGCTGCAGGCCCCAGACAAAAACGAATTGGTCCAATGGCTTCGGCACCAAGCCCTGGCCTTGTGGTCTCACTACGTGCTGTCGGTACATGCTGGCGTGTTGCCCACTTGGACAGTGACGCAAACCCTGTCCTTGGCTGCCGAAGTCGAATCGGTTTTGCGAGGGCCGGATTGGCTTGATTTTTTGCGCCTGATGTACGGCAACACCCCTTCGGCCTGGAACGACAACTTGCAGGGGGTTGACCGATGGCGCGTGGTGGTGAACGCCTTGACCCGTTTGCGGTTTTGCACGCCCTCAGGTGAGATGGAGTTCGACACCAAAGAGGCCGCAGGCCAGGCTCCTGCCGGTCACGTGCCATGGTTTGAGGTTCCTGGTCGCCAAACAGCGGGTACCACCGTGGCTTTCGGACATTGGTCGACCCTCTCGCAGCCCCCACGTACCGATGTTTGGGCACTGGACTCAGGCTGTGTGTGGGGTGGCTGCCTCAGTGCCATGCGGCTGAACACCGATGGCAGCCACGAAAGACTGGAAGTGCCTTGCCCGCAAGCACAAAAGCCTGGGTAAATCACTGCTTGCGCAAATCCACCACACGTTTGGCTTTGCCCTGGCTGCGCTCTATGCCACCTTCTGCTTTGAGCTCAATCGTCACACTCGTGCCAATGAAGACCTTGATGTCGTGTTGCAGCTTTTTGGCGGCGGCCCGCGCCTCTGTGCTGTCGGCTGACACGCCAGGTTTGGTCTCCACCCGCACGCTCAAATCGTCCATAGGGCCTGTTCGGGTCAGCACACATTGGTAATGCGGGGCCAACTCGGCGCGCTTCAAAATCAGCTCTTCGATCTGGCTGGGGAACACGTTCACGCCGCGGATGATCATCATGTCGTCGCTGCGGCCGGTGATTTTTTCCATGCGGCGCATGCTCGGACGCGCCGTGCCCGGCAGCAAGCGCGTCAGGTCGCGGGTGCGGTAGCGGATGATGGGCAAGGCTTCCTTGGTGAGGCTGGTGAACACCAGCTCGCCCATTTCGCCATCGGCCACAGGCTCGCCGGTTTCGGGGTGGATGATCTCGGGATAGAAGTGGTCTTCCCAGATGGTTGGGCCGTCTTTGGTTTCGATGCACTCGCTGGCCACACCCGGGCCCATCACTTCAGACAGTCCGTAAATGTCCACCGCGTCAATGTTCATGCGTTTTTCGATGGCGGCACGCATGTCGTTGGTCCAAGGCTCGGCGCCGAAGATGCCGATGCGCAGCGAGCTGCTCTTGGGGTCGATGCCTTGGCGCTCGAACTCATCGGCAATCGCCAGCATGTAGCTGGGCGTGACCATGATGATGTTGGATTGGAAATCTTGAATGAGCTGTACCTGGCGCTCAGTCTGGCCGCCGCCAAAAGGCACCACGGTGAGGCCCAGTTTTTCAGCGCCGTAGTGCGCACCCATGCCGCCGGTGAACAGGCCATAACCGTAGCTCACGTGCACCATGTCGCCGGGCTTGGCACCGCCTGCGCGGATGCTGCGCGCCACCACGGCAGCCCAAGTGTCGATGTCTTTGAGCGTGTAGCCCACCACCGTGGGCTTGCCGGTGGTGCCGCTGGAGGCGTGGATGCGGGCGCATTGCTCGCGCGGCACGGCGAACATGCCAAAGGGGTAGCTGTCACGCAGGTCCGACTTGGTGGTGAAGGGAAATTTGGCGATGTCGGCCAGTGTTTTGCAATCGTCCGGGTGCACACCTGCGGCATCAAACTTGGCGCGGTAAACCGGCGAATTGGCATAGGCGTGCTGCAGGGTTTGCTGCAAGCGCTTGAGTTGCAGACTGCGCAGCTCGTCGATGCTGGCCTTTTCAATCGGTTCCAGGGGGAAGGCTTTTTGACTCATTCAAATCTCCACTTGATCAGCGGGGGACAGGGCTGAAGACCTGTCCCCCAATTCATTGACTTATTCGGGGATGACGGTGCCCGGGATCTGAGCGCTTTTGCCACGGAACATGGCGATCACTTCACCATGCTGGTTGGTGACTTTCATGTCGTAGATGCCGTGGCGTCCGCTCAGGGTCTGCTCAATGCCTTCGCAGGTCAGCACATCGCCCAGTTTGCCGGGCTTCAAAAATTCAATACTGCAACCCGCAGCCACCGCGTTCTTGTTGTAGCTGTTGCAGGCAAAGGCAAAGGTCGAGTCGGCCAATGTGAAGATGAAACCGCCGTGGCAAATTTGGTGACCATTCAGGTGCAAGGCTTTGACCGCCATGCGCATCACGGCGCGGCCGGGCTCGCAAGCCAGCAGTTCCATGCCCATGGTGTCTTTGGAGGCCACGTCCACGGCGAACATGGTCTCGCCCACTTGGCGGGCAAGGGTTTTCGGATCGCTCATCATTCGCCTTTGAATTGGGGTGCACGCTTTTGCAGGAAGGCGTTCACGCCTTCCATGTAGTCGTGCGTTTTGCCCAGCGCCGATTGGGTGTCGCGCTCCACATTCAGGTGCGCGTCCAGCGATCGAGTGCCCGCATCGCGCAGCAGGTGGCGCGTGGCGACCAAGGCCTTGGTCGGCATCACGGCCAGCTTGTCGGCCAAAGCCAAGGCAGCGGCTACGCAGTCGTCGGCCACGTCCCAAATCAAGCCCCACTCTTTGGCCTTATCGGCCGTGAGTTTGTCGCCGGTCATGGCCAGCGCCATGGCGCGGGGCAAACCCAGGCGCTCCACCAGCAGCCAGCTGCCACCCGCATCTGGGATCAAGCCGATTTTGCTGAAGGCCTGCACAAAACTGGCGGAAGGCGCGGCAATCGCGATGTCGCAAGCCATGGCCACCGACGCGCCTGCGCCAGCAGCCACGCCATTGACCGCGCAGATGACGGGCATGCGCAGCGTCTGCAAGCGGCGCGTGGTGGGGTTAAAGGCATCGTTTATCACTGGACCGGGGTCTGAACGCTCCAGCAAACCGGGGCCGGGCGTGAAATCGAGTTCTGACAAATCGAGACCCGCACAAAAACCGCGGCCTGCACCGGTCAACACCAAGGCGCGAACAGCGGGGTTAGCCTCGGCCTGATCGAATGCGCGCCACAAGGACTGGTGCATTTCACGGGTAAAACTGTTGAGGGCTTGCGGGCGGTTGAGCGTGACGAGGGCTACAGCGCCTCGCACTTCATAAAGCACCGTTGCGGTGATGTCGGTCATGTTGCGTCTCCTGAGTGGTGGAATGTACCATTAACCGACCGCACGGTTGGTGAATGTTTTCCCTATGAAATCACCCACCCATCGGGGAACGATACGAACACCATTGAACCGTCATCACCAGGGCAAAAGAGGCGACAGCCGACCCTGATCGGGCTTGGTTATAGTCGAACCATCACCCTCACCCCTTGTTGGAGAATCTCTTGAGCTACGAAAACATCGAAGTCCGCGTCGAAGGCGGGAAAGTCGGCATCATCACCCTGAACCGCCCCAAGGCACTGAATGCCCTGAACGGACCTTTGATGGACGAACTGGGCGTCGCCCTAAAGGCCTTTGACGCAGACGAGGCCATTGGTTGCATCGTCATCACCGGGAATGAGAAAGCCTTTGCGGCTGGCGCTGACATCTCGGCCATGGCCAAGTTCAACTTCCATGAGGTGTACAAAAACGACTTCATCACGCGCAATTGGGAAACCATCCGCAGCATCCGCAAACCCGTGATCGCGGCCGTCAGCGGCTTTGCGCTGGGCGGTGGCTGCGAGCTGGCCATGATGTGCGACTTCATCATCGCCGCCGACAACGCCAAGTTCGGACAACCCGAAATCAAAATCGGCATCATCCCAGGCGCTGGCGGCACCCAGCGCCTGCCGCGTGCCATGGGCAAGTCCAAAGCCATGGACTTGGTGCTGACTGGCCGCATGATGGACGCCGCCGAGGCCGAGCGTGGCGGTTTGGTCAGCCGCGTGGTGCCGCTGGACAAGTTGATGGACGAAACCCTGGGCGCAGCCTTGATGATTTGCGGCTACGGCCAACTCGCGACCATGGCGGCCAAGGAGAGCGTGAACCGCGCATTTGAAAGTGGCCTCACAGATGGCGTGATGTTCGAGCGCCGCATCTTCCACGGCTTGTTTGCCACCGCAGACCAAAAAGAAGGCATGGACGCGTTTTTGAACAAACGCGCACCGAAGTTCATCAACGGATGATCGACAACCTGCAGCCCGGCAAGCCGCTGCTTGCGGTCAGCCGGCTGGTGTCAACAACTCAGGCTGCCAGACGAGCCTTTCTGGGGCGCTGAAGCACAAGAAGCGTTTGTTGGTGGCGCGGCCGATGGCGCACAAGCCCAAGCGTTTGGCGACATCGAGGCCCATTTGCGTGATGCCGCTTCGCGAGACGACCACGGGCACGCCCATCTGGGCCGACTTGATGACCATCTCGCTGGTCAAGCGTCCGGTGGTGTAGAACACCTTGTTCTGGGCGTTCACGTCGTGCATCCACATCCAGCCTGCGATGGTGTCCACCGCGTTGTGACGGCCCACGTCCTCGACGAACATGAGCATTTCTTCACCCTGAAACAGGGCACAACCGTGCACCGAGCCGGATGATTTGTAGGTGGTTTCCTGCAAGCGAATCGCGTTGACCAAACCATAAAGCTGGCCTTGGGTGATTTGCGCAGGCGGCAATTCGATCTCGTCGATGTGGGCCATCAAATCGCCAAACACGCTGCCTTGGCCGCAGCCTGTGGTCACCACGCGCTCGGCGCTGCGCTCGATCACCACCTGGGCATTGGCGCGGGTTTTCACAGCGGCCACACCGGGCTCGCCCACTTCGCCTTCACCAATCGTCCAGTCCACGGTGATGGATTCGATCTGGTCCACCGAGTCGATCAGTCGCTGGTTGCGCAAGAACCCCAACACCAGCCATTCCGGCTCGGCGCCCAGCGTCATCAGGGTGACCAGCTCTTTTTTGTCCAGGTAAATCGTCAGCGCCCGCTCGGCGGGGATTTGGGTCTCAGAAGCTTCCCCGCATTCGTTGTGCACGGTCACGCTGCGGGTGAGGGGTGCACGCGCGCGGGTGATGTGAGGCTTGAGCGGGGCCGATGCGGCCACGGGGGCGTTCAGAACAACAGACATGGCTTGAGCCTAACGTAAAAATCCCCCGCCGTTGCCGACGGGGGATTTTGCAGTGGGGTGCAAAAAAGGATCAGCCTTTTTTGGCCGGTGCAGCAGCAGGCTTGGCGCCTGCTGGCGCGGCTGCGGGTGCAGCGGCCGGTGCAGCAGCCGTGGTTTCTGCAGGCTTATAAGCGCCTGGGTCCACACAAGCGGGCGTGGCCGTAGGTGCAGCCTTGCCTTTGCCATTGGTTTTGTAATAGTGGGCCGCCACTTTTTCGCGTGACTTGCACAACTGGAAATCAGCCACTTTGTTGCCGTGCGCAGTTTTAGCTGCAGCTTCGGCCGCTTTGGCCTTGGCTTCTTCGCTCAGGGGAGGCAGTTTGGCAACAGCACCGAAGCTGATGGCCAGTGCGGACAAAACAAACAAGAATTTTTTCATCAGAGTTCTCCAGGCTCAAGCCGAAGCTGTGGAAGTGTTTGAGGTGGCAGAGGTGTTCGATGCCGCAGAGCGGTGCGCAGGAATCTTGCCTGCCTTGACATCGTCGTACCACAACTCATGGTGTTCTTTGGCCCAAGTTTCATCCACATAGCCCGTGCGCATGGCTTTGTAAGCGCCGCGCATGCCCAATGTGCCCATGTAAATGTGACCAATGAACATGGCCATCATGAACAAGCTGGCCACACCGTGGATCATGTTGGCGATCTGCATGGTGGCTCGCTCATAGATCAGGCCGGGGATGAGCATGTTCAAAACCAAGCCAGATGCGACGACGACGGCACCCAGGAACAAAACGCCGGCCCAGAACAGCACCTTCTCACCGGCATTGAACCGGTGCGAAGGCACTTCGGTGCCGGAGAACAAACCGCCGCCTTTGAGGATCCAAGCCATGTCATCCTTGCTGGGCATGTTGTCTTTGACGAAGGTGATGAACACAATCACCAAAGACACCGCGAACAAAGGTCCTGCAAAGTTGTGGATGTTCTTCAAGGCAAAGGAGAGCCAACCGAAAAGGGTGTCACCCAAAATCGGCAACAAGAAATACTTGCCGTAGGCAATCACGATGCCCGAAATGGCCAAAGCACAAAAGGCGATCGCATTGGCCCAATGAGCGGATCGCTCAAAAGGGGTGAAGCGCTCGATCTTTCTGCCCGTTTCCTGGCCATGCAACTCGATCGTTCCTTTGCTGAAATAAAACAAAGCCATCGCACCGACCGCGATCAACAACAAGGCAGCCCCATAAGGAATGATGATGTTGTTGCGCACCTGACGCCAAGACTCGCCTGCCGAAGACAAACGGGAACCTGGGTACTGGACAAATGGCTGAATCAAATTGCCAGCCTCAGGCGCTTGGCTCTTGGGCAAGCTGGTAAAACCCGTCACGCCTTGACCCACCGCACGCCACATGGGCGCGTTGTTGCCAGGTTGAACCTCTGCCCTTTGGGCATTGGTTTGGTCTTTGTACTTGGGATCGGCATCCGCGCTCGGAGCGATCTGAAAGATATTGGCACTCTTGACGCCCAGGCTGTTTTGGGCAGGAGAGGCAGGGGTTGCAGCGGTTGCAGGCGCAGCGGCAGGGGCCGGCGTTTGGGCAGAAACACCCAACGCGGCCAACGCCAGCCCGACAGTCAATAAGAAGCGACGCATGAACTTCTCCTTGTCACTCACTTGGAGGTACGGGAATGGTCGTTTTGGCCGTAATGTGCACGGGCTTTGAGGTGATTGGACCAACCGGCCTGGTCACCGGCTTTCCAACCTGGATCGGTGTACACCGCCACCCCAGTGCCGGCAACCGCGGGTTTGTCAGAGCCAATTCCAGCTTTGTCTTGGCGCGTTTCGCCACAAGCCGCCAGCAAAAACAGGCTGCTCAAAATGATGGCTGATTTCATGTTCATGCTCCCTTGGCTTGGTTGCCGTAAGCCGTTCCCCAGCCCCAGACCTCTGCGCCTTTGCCGCGTTGAACCACTCGGCCACGCAAAATGTCGGCCACCACGTCACCGTCACCCGCGAGCAGTGCCTTGGTGGAGCACATCTCCGCGCAGGCGGGCAATTTGCCTTCGGCCAGACGGTTGCGACCGTATTTGTCAAACTCGGCCTGGCTGCCATGCTCTTCAGGACCACCGGCACAGAACGTGCACTTGTCCATCTTGCCGCGCAGACCAAAGGCGCCGCTGGATGGGAACTGTGGCGCACCAAAAGGGCAGGCATATGAGCAGTAGCCGCAGCCAATGCAGATGTCCTTGTCATGCAACACAACGCCTTCGTCGGTTTTGTAGAAGCAGTTGACAGGGCACACCGCCATGCAGGGCGCATCCGAGCAGTGCATGCACGCCACCGAGATGGACTTTTCGCCGGGTACGCCGTCGTTCAGGGTGACCACACGGCGGCGGTTCACACCCCATGGGACTTCGTGTTCGTTTTTGCAAGCGGTCACGCAACCGTTGCACTCGATGCAACGCTCTGCGTCGCAGATAAATTTCATTCGTGCCATCGTATTCTCCTGGAGCGCTTAGGCTTTTTCGATGTTGCAGATGGTGGTCTTGGACTCTTGCATCATGGTGACGCTGTCGTAACCGTAAGTGGTGGCCGTATTGACCGCCTCACCGCGCACAATCGGCGCGGCACCCTTGGGGTAGTGAGGCAGCATGTCAACACCTTGCCAACGACCTGAGAAGTGGAAGGGCAAAAACACGGTGTCGGGCGCGACACGCTCGGTCACCATGGCTTGCACATTGATGCGCGCACCTGTGGGTGAGGTCACCCATGCACGCTCGCCGTTGCGGATGCCACGGTCTGCAGCAGACTTGGGGTTGATCTCCACAAACATCTCTTGCTGCAATTCGGCCAACCAAGGGTTGGAACGGGTTTCTTCGCCACCGCCCTCGTACTCGACCAATCGACCCGAGGTCATGATGAGCGGGAACTTCTCATGCAACTTGTCGGCGATGTTTTTGTCTTGGACCGTCTTGTACAAGGTGGGCAAACGCCAGAAGGCTTTGCGGTCGTCGTGCGTGGGGTACTTGGCCATCAGGTCAGGACGCGTACCGTACAAAGGCTCGCGGTGCTGCGGAATCGGGTCTGGGAAGTTCCAAACCACCGCACGCGCCTTGGCATTGCCAAAAGGATGGCAACCATGGCCCTTCATGAACACGCGGATCATGCCACCCGACATGTCTGTTTTCCAGTTCTTGCCTTCTGCCTTGGCTTTTTCAGCCTCGGTCAACTCATCCCACCAACCCAGTTTCTTGAGCAGGATGTGGTCGAGTTCAGGGTAACCGGTGGTGATGTCGGCGCCCAAGGAATGGGATCCGTCTTCGGCCAAAAGGCTCTTGCCATCGCGTTCAACGCCAAAGTTGGCGCGGAAGTTACCGCCGCCGTCCATGACGTGCTTGGAGGTGTCGTACAGGTTGGGCGAACCGGGGTGCTTGAGTTCGGGCGTACCGTAGCAAGGCCAAGGCAAACCGAAATAATCACCGGTGAAGTCGTAGCCAGTTTCTTTGTCCTTGCCGCCTTTGGCCTTGAGGGTCTTCACGTCGAACACATTCATGTTCTTCATGTGGGCCTTCAAGCGCTCTGGGCTTTGACCGGTGTAGCCAATGGTCCAAACGCACTTGTTGATTTCGCGCAGGATGTCCTCGGGCATGGGTTCGTCCATGCCGCCGACTTTTTGCATCTTGTAGTTCTTGACCAACTCGGCACCAAAGCCGAGTTTTTGCGCCAATTGGTACATGATCATGTGGTCGGAACGGCTCTCCCACAAGGGCTCGATGACCTTTTCACGCCACTGAATGGAGCGGTTGGAAGCGGTGCAAGAACCCGAAGTTTCAAACTGCGTACAAGCAGGCAGCAGATACACAGCACGGTTGGGGTTCAGGTCTTCGGCCTTGCCGGGCATGGCGGCCATGGATGCAGTGGCCGATGGATAGGGATCGACCACCACCAACAGGTCGAGCTTGTCCATGGCGCGCTTCATGTCCAAACCGCGGGTTTGCGAGTTGGGCGCATGGCCCCAATAGAACACACCGCGCAGGTTGCTGTCTTGGTCGATCAGCTCGTTGTTTTCGAGCACACCGTCGATCCACCGCGACACCGTGATGCCGTTTTTGCCCATCATGCCAGGCGCATACTGTTTCTTGATCCACTCGAAGTCCACGCCCCAAGCGTTGGCAAAGTGCTTCCAGGAGCCTTCGGACAAGCCGTAGTAACCGGGCAAGGAATCAGGGTTAGGGCCGACATCGGTAGCGCCTTGCACGTTGTCGTGGCCGCGGAAGATGTTGGTGCCACCACCGGACACACCCACATTGCCCAAAGCCAGTTGCAAGAGGCAAGAAGCGCGGACGATGGCGTTGCCGATCGTGTGCTGGGTCTGGCCCATGCACCAAACAATGGTGCCAGGGTTGTTCTGATGCAGCATTTTGGCGATCTTAAAGACTTGGTCTTCTTTGACGCCGCAAGCTTCTTCGACTTTGTCAGGCGTCCACTTCGCCATGACCTCGGTCTTGATCGCGTCCATGCCGAAGACACGGTCGTTGATGTATTTTTTGTCTTCCCAGCCGTTCTTGAAGATGTGGTACATCAAACCGAACAAGAAAGGAATGTCGGTACCCGAGCGGATGCGCACGTACTCATCGGCCTTGGCCGCTGTGCGTGTGAAACGGGGGTCGACCACAATCATCTTGCAGCCGTTTTCCTTTGCGTGCAGCATGTGCAACATGGACACCGGGTGGGCTTCGGCAGCATTGGAGCCGATGTACATGGCGACCTTGCTGTTTTGCATGTCGTTGTACGAATTGGTCATCGCACCGTAGCCCCAAGTGTTGGCCACACCCGCCACCGTGGTCGAATGGCAGATACGTGCTT
>CANGZO010000010.1 GCA_947458305.1 Comamonadaceae bacterium | reverse complement strand
TAAGTTCATGGCTTCCGAACACCTGTCCATTGCCCGTCCCGTTTTGCACGAACAAGTGGCGCAGCGCCTGCGCCAAATGTTGGTGGAGGGCTTGATCCCGCCGGGGGGCAAACTCAATGAACGCACCCTGTGCGAAGAGCTGAGCATCTCGCGCACCCCACTGCGTGAAGCCATCAAAATGCTGGCCGCAGAAGGCTTGGTGGAGCTGTTGCCCAACCGGGGTTCGGTCGCCGTTCAGCTGAGTGAGGCCGATGTGCGCCACACCTTTGAGGTGATGGCCGGGCTGGAGGGCTTGTCGGGCGAATTGGCAGCCCAGCGCGTGACCGAGGCTGAACTCAATGAGATCAAGGCCCTGCATTACGAGATGATGGCGGCCTACACCCGCCGCGACCTGTCGACCTATTACCAGGTCAATGCGGCGATTCACCGCAGTTTCAATGCGGCGGCCAAGAACCCGGTGCTGACCGCCACTTACAACCAAGTCAATGCCCGTTTGCAGGCGTTGCGATTTCGATCCAACCAAGACGGTGACAAATGGCAGCGCGCCGTGGACGAACACATCGCCATGGTGCAGGCGCTGGAGGCCCGTGACCCAGCAGCCTTGCGCCAGGTGCTGATGCAGCACCTGGACAACAAGCGCAACGTGGTGATCGAGCAACTGCGCAGTTCACGCCAGGCCATTTCTGCTTCGCCAGAGGGCACCAGCCTGAGCGACACCCCATTTCAGACAGAAGGACATGCTCCATGAACGCCCCTTTGCCGATCGATTTGTCCAAATCCTCGCCGGACCACGCCTACGACAAGGTCGCTCGCATCAGCAACGAAGTGGCCGGGCTGCTCGCCAGGCGATTGCGTTCCGATACCCGGGGTGAGGTCTTGTTTTCTGCAGCCGACCGGGGCCGCTACGCCACCGATGCGTCGATTTATCAGGAAATGCCTGTGGGCGTTTTCGTGCCGCGTGACGAAGCCGATGTGCGAATGGCGCTGGACATTTGTCGTGATCTGGGTGTGCCCATCGTGCCGCGCGGCGGCGGCACCAGCCAGTGCGGTCAAACCGTGGGCGCGGGTCTGGTCATTGACCACTCCAAACACATGCGCAAGATCATGGCGGTCGATCCCGAGCAGCGCACCGCCACCGTAGAGCCAGGCCTGGTGCTGGACCACTTGAACGCGGCCCTCAAAACGCAGGGTCTGTGGTACCCGGTGGACGTGTCCACCAGCGCCCAAGCCACCTTGGGCGGTATGGCGGGCAACAACTCTTGCGGCAGCCGCTCGATTGCCTACGGCAACATGGTGCACAACGTGCTGGGTGCCCAGGCTTGGCTGGCCGATGGCAGTTTGCTGGACTTTGGTGCCTATGAACAAGCCCAAGGCCGCGCTCGCCAGATTGGCGACTTTGTGCGCGACTTGGCCTTGCAACACGCCAGCGAGATGGACGCCCACTGGCCCAAAGTGTTGCGCCGCGTGGCGGGCTACAACCTGGACATTTTCCGCAACCAGAACGAGCGGCCCTACACGGCTGACGGTTCGGTCAACCTGGCGCATTTGCTCATTGGCAGCGAGGGCACGCTGGCCCTGACCCGTTCGCTGACTTTGCGCTTGTCCGAGTTGCCCCGCGCCAAGGTACTGGGCGTGGTGAACTTTCCCAGCTTTTACCAAGCCATGGATTCGGCCCAGCACATCGTCAAGCTGGGGCAGGGCATGGCGGTGGGGCAGCTGTCGGCGGTCGAACTGGTGGACCGCACCATGATCGAGCTGTCTTTGCAAAATCCGGCCTTTGCGCCGACCATCCGCACCGCCTTGTCGCCGCACATCAACGGCGGCATGCCCGAGGCGGTTTTGTTGGTGGAGTTTTCAGGGCCGAGCAAGGCCGACATTGCGCACAAAATCAAGGAGCTGGTGGAGTTGATGGGCGACTTGGGTTTGCCCGGCAGCGTGGTCGAGATGGTGGACGATGTGCCGCAGAAAAACCTGTGGGAAGTGCGCAAGGCGGGCCTGAACATCATGATGAGCCTGCGTGGCGACGGCAAACCGGTGAGCTTCATTGAAGACTGCGCCGTGCCACTCGAAAGTCTGGCCGAGTACACCGATGCCTTGACCGGCGTGTTTCGCAAATACGGCAGCCGGGGCACTTGGTACGCCCACGCCTCGGTGGGCACTTTGCATGTGCGCCCCATTTTGGACATGCGCCGCGATGGCGCGAGCAAAATGCGCGCGATTGCCGAAGAGGCAAGCGAACTGGTGCGCCGCTACAAAGGTGCTTTCAGTGGCGAGCACGGTGACGGCCTGTGCCGGGGCGAGTGGATCGGTTGGCAGTTTGGCCCTCGCATCAGCGAGGCATTTGCACAGATCAAACGCGAGATGGACCCTCAGCAACTGCTGTGCCCCCAGCGCATCGTCAACCCGCCCAAAATGGACGACACCACGCTGATGCGCTTTCCGCCGACCTACAAGGTGGTGCCGATCCGCACCGCGCTCGACTGGAGCGCCTGGAACGTGCAAAACGACCCGGTCACCGAGCAAACCAGCGCCCCAGGCACAGGCGGTGACCCGGCCCAAGGCCTGGCCAAAGCGGTAGAGATGTGCAACAACAACGGCCACTGCCGCAAGTTCGATGCGGGCACCATGTGCCCCAGCTACCGCGTGACGCGTGACGAGCAGCACCTGACGCGCGGCCGCGCCAACACCTTGCGCTTGGCCCTCAGTGGCCAGATCGAAGGCCTGGCGGGCCAAGACGCACTCTCCAGCCAAGCGGTGCATGACGCGATGGACCTGTGTGTGGGCTGCAAAGGCTGCAAGCGCGATTGCCCCACCGGGGTGGACATGGCCAAGATGAAGGTCGAGTTTTTGCAGCACTACAAGGCCAAACACGGCCACACGCTGCAAGACAAATTGGTGGCCCATTTGCCCGACTACGCCCGCTGGGCGGCGCGCCTGGCCCCTGTGCTCAACCTGCGCAACCGCATGCCCTTGCTGGCCGCGTTGACTGAAAAGCTCTTGGGCCTGTCGTCCAAGCGCAGCTTGCCGCAGTGGCAAACGCATCACTTTTTCAACACCCAACCAAGCCCCACACAAGCCACCGCAACCCGTGCCGAGGTGTTGGCCGCTACGCGCGGCGTGGTCTTGTTTGTGGACACCTTCAACGGCTACTTGGAATCGGCCAACGCGCATGCGGCCGTCAAGGTGCTGCAAGCGGCCGGCTACACCGTGCATGTGGCCACCAAGCTGCAAGAAGACGGCCAGCATCTGTGCTGCGGGCGCACCTACCTGGCCACAGGCATGGTGGAGCGCGCCCGAGAAAAAGCCAGCGAAGTCGTGCAAAGCCTGCTGCCTTTTGCCGAGCGCGGTTTGGCCATCGTGGGCCTGGAGCCCTCGTGTTTGCTCACCTTGCGCGATGAGTTGCTGGTGATGGGCTTGGGCGAGGGCGCTCAAAAAATCGCCCAGCAGGCTTTGCTGTTTGAGGAATTTTTGGCCCGGGAAGCCCAAGCTGGGCAGCTCGATGCGCTCAAAGCGCAGATTGCCCCGGTTGACCGCCAGGTCTTGTTGCACGGGCATTGCCACCAAAAAGCCTTTGACGCGGTCTCACCCGTGATGGAAGTCTTGCGTTGGATTCCGGGGGCCAAGCCGCAGCTGATTGAGAGCAGTTGTTGCGGCATGGCGGGCAGTTTTGGCTACGAGGCCAGCCACTACGAGGTGTCCATGCAAATGGCTGAGTTGAGCTTGCTGCCAGCGGTGCGCGCCCAAGCCGATGCGATCGTGGTGGCCGACGGCACCAGCTGCCGCCACCAAATCCACGACGGCGCTCAGCGCGAGGCCGTGCACCTGAGTCAGTTATTGGCGGGTTTGTTGCCAGGCTGAGCCAAGCCGTCAAAACGCCTCAAGGCGGACTGATGCTCAAACGCAGCCCACTGGTCCATTCGCGGGTTTGGCCGGTGATCGGATCGGTGAAGCGCACCGACTGCGCCAAGAGTTGCAAAGGCTGGCTGAAGTCTTCTGGCGCATCCGGCCCGCGCAAGACGCTGGGGTAAAAGGGGTCACCTTCGATCGGGATGCCCAAGGCGTTCATGTGCACCCGCAGTTGGTGGCGTTTGCCGCTGATGGGCTCCAGCGCATACAGCGCCCGCTGGCCATCGGTGTGCAGCAAAGCGATGCGGGTTTCGCTGTTGGCTGGCCCTGGCACTTCCTGCGTTCTGAAAAACGGCTCCCCCGGCACCAAGCGGCTGGTGTGCACGAGTGGCAGCTTCAAGTGCGGTGTGTGCGCCGCCACTGCGTGGTAAGTCTTGTGGATCTGATGGTCCCGAAACAGCGCATGGTAAGCGTCGCGCTCTTGCAGGCGTTTGCCCAGCAAGACCAGACCCGCGGTTTCGCGGTCGATGCGGTGCAGCGGTACCAAATCGGCGCAGCCAGTCTGGCGCTTGAGCTGCACCAAGAGGCTTTGCTGCACGTAACGGCCCGTGGGCGTGACGGGCATGAAGTGCGGTTTGTCCACCACCAGCAAGTGCTCGTCTTCAAACAAGACCTGCGCCTGAAACGGCAGCACGGGTTCATCGGCCAGATGCCGGTAGTAATACAGGCGCTGGCCTGGTTGGCAACTTTGGTGGGGCAGGGCCGCTTGGCCGTCTTCGTGCAACACCAAGCCTTGCGCCAAGCGTTCGGCCCATTCGCTGCGCGAAATGCCGGGCATGCGCTGCGCCAAAAAATCGAGCAGGTGCGGCGCGCCTTGCGGCACCGACACCACGCTGGCGCTCACGCCGTTACGAAGGGGCAACTGAATGCCTCGCAGAGGCAACTTGACGCCGTGCCCTGCTTGGTTCATGTCAGACTCGGCGGAACACCAGATCCCACACGCCGTGGCCGAGTTTGAGACCCCGGTTTTCAAACTTGGTGAGTGGCCGGTAGTCGGGCTTGGCGGCAAAGCCGTCGGCCGCATCGCTGGTGTTGACCAACAAAGGTTCGGCACGCAGCACGCCCATCATCTGCTCGGAATAAGGCTGCCAGTCGGTGGCCAAATGCAGGTAACCGCCGGGTTTGATGTGCTGGGCCAGGCGCTGGATGAAAGGCGACTGGATCAGGCGGCGCTTGTGGTGGCGGCTTTTGTGCCAAGGGTCTGGGAAAAAGATGTGCACGCCGTCCAGGCTGTCCGGGCCGAGCATGTGGTCCATGACCTCGATCGCGTCGTGCTGCACGATGCGGATGTTGGCAATGCCTTCTTCGCCGCAGCGTTTGAGCAGAGCACCCACGCCCGGCTCATGCACTTCACAGCACAAAAAGTTATCACCCGGGCGCACTTGAGCAATCTTGGCTGTGGCGTCGCCCATGCCAAACCCAATCTCCAGAATCAGCGGGGCAGGGCGCCCAAATGCCGCTTGCACGTCCAAGCGTTGTGCGCTGTAAGGCACCAAAAACTGGGGACCGAATTGCTCAAACGCCCGCACTTGGCCCGAGCCCATGCGTCCGGCGCGCAGTACATAGGTTTTGATCTGCCGCATGAAAGGTGCCTCGGGGGCAGCCTGTTCGGTGACATTTTCTTGGGCAGGCTGCTGCTGGGTGTTTTCGGGGGGCGTCATGAGGGGGATGGCTTGAGGGCCGAAGTGTTTCGCAAAGCCTGCGATTATCGCGGTTGCTTTATGAGGTGGGGGCGATGAGAGGGGGGTGATGGGGATGTGACGAGTCAAGTGGTTACAAACGGGTTGACCAACTGCACACCCGCCAGAACTTCGCCGGTGCCCATGTCTTCGGTCAACAGCACAGCGCAACCTGAAATGTGGGCGCTGGCCAAAATCAGAGCGTCCCAGTAACTCAGGGAATGACTTTGGTGGAGATCAAGCGCCATGTCGATGGTGTCTGGCGTCACACCCGCCAGGTCCATTTGTCGGTAACACTGCAGTTGCGCGCGAACATGGCTGTGGGGTAGGCCCAATTGGCGCAGGCCAACTTGGATGTACTCGTTGAGCACCTGCGTGGACAAAACCCCCAAACGTTGAAAGCGCAGGTGCCTCAGTACGTCGATGGCGATGCGCTGTTTGTGGGGCTCGTCGGTGCTGTCGGCGTAAACCAAGATGTTGGTGTCGATGAAGCACCTGGTTTTGGGCAGCGCGAGCAGTTGGCCCCAAGGGGGCGTGGGTTCAGCCGCGATCATGCAGGGCATCTCGGTCAAACTTCCAGCCCTTGAGTTGCCCACCGCCATGGAGGCAGCGTTGTTCCCAAGCTTGCCATTCGGCGGCTTGTCGCTCTTGACCCGCGAGTTGCTCCAAGTAATCGCGCACGGCCTGGTTCAGGCTTTTGCCCATTTTTCGGGCTGCTTCACGCGCAGATTCTGCGACCCTCTCGTCCACAGACAAGGTGATGTTCATGGTTTGACCTCCCGCAATGGCATGAAATTCGCACATATTATGTGCGGTTCAAGCTTTCTTTGCAAACGGTGCCCCCAAGGTATTGGCGTGCAGCGTCGCCCAACAGCTCAAGGCTTGGGCAACGGGCGTGTGTTCAGGCAGCGTAGGCAGTCCCAAGGCATGCGCTGCTGTGTTCAGCGCCTGTAAGGGCTGCTGCAGGTCCAGCGCAAGGGCCCCGTTTTGCTTGCTGAGTTTTTCGCCATTGGCGCTCAGCACCAGTGGCGTGTGCAGGTATTCGGGCGTGGGGAGCCCCAAGGCCCTTTGCAGGACGATCTGCCTGGCCGTGTTGTCGGCCAGGTCTTGGCCTCGCACCACATGGGTGATGCCTTGAGCGGCGTCGTCCACCACCACAGCCAGTTGGTAGGCCCACAGCCCATCGGCGCGGCGCAGCACAAAATCGCCCACTTCTTCACACACGTTTTGCTGCTGGAGCCCCAGGCGGCGGTCGGTCCAGTGGATGATGGCGGGCAGGCCCAGCGCGGTTTGCACGGCCTGTACATCGAGCCGCCAGGCGCGAGCGGGTTTGCCGTTCAGGCCGTGGCGGCAGGTGCCGGGGTAAACCGCCGCTTGGTGGCGGGCCACCGACTGGGCTTGTGCTGATTCGATGGCTGTTTCAATGTCTTTGCGTGAGCAGCCGCAGGGATAAGCCCAGCCTTTTTGCACCAGTGCGTTCAATAAGCTTTGGTAGGCGGCGTGGCGCTGGCTTTGCCACATCACCGGGCCGTCAGGCACCAAGCCGCAATCGGCCAGCTGCTTCAAGATGGCCAGATCGGCCCCCGGCACGCAGCGTGGCGTGTCCACGTCTTCGATGCGCACCAGCCACTGGCCATTGTGGGCGCGGGCATCGAGCCAACTGGCCAGTGCGGCCACCAGCGAGCCGGCATGCAAAAGGCCGGTTGGCGAAGGCGCGAACCGGCCTGTGTAAACCTCAGCCATGCGGGGTCAGAGTCAAGTGATCAGCGCTTTTTGAGCACCGCCAAGGCCAGCTCCAGGCCCGAGACGAAGGCGTCTTCGACCCGGTGGCCCAAACACCAGTCGCCGCACAGGCCGATGCCTTGCTCTTTGGACCACAAAAAGCTGTGTCCCAAAGGCTGGGCGGTTTTGGCGTACAACCAGCGGTGGACTTCGGCGTGGGCAGGGGTGACGCGGATGCCTGAGATCTCGGCAAAGGCCTTGATCAGCTTGCCTTTGACGCGTTCGGGGCTGTCGTTCACATGCTCGGCAGACCAAGGGGCGCTGGCCTGCACGGTCCAGCGCTCGATGCGCTCGCGGGCAGGTTTGGACGACTCGCGGGCCATCCAGGCAATGCGGTGGTGGGTGCTGCGGGCGGCATTCCATTGTGGGCCGATGGTGATCAGGCCGGGTTGCACCGCTTGGGGGTAGGCCAGCATCAAGGTCCAGCAAGGGTCCACCTGCACCGTGTCCAAAGGCTGGGTCAGGTCGCTCAGGCCCGAAGCCTTGAGCAAGACTTTGGCTTGTTCGGGTGGAATGGCCAAGATGACTTTGTCAAAGCCAGCGAAAACATGTTGTCCGCCGTCCTCTGTTTCGGTTTGCAGCTGCCAGCCGTTTTTCCGCAGTGGGTCGACCATGATTTGGGTCACCCGGGTTTGCAGTTGCACATTGCCGTCTTCGACCAAAGGCGTCGCCCAAGCCTTGACCAAAGCGTTCATGCCAGGCGCTGCGACCCAGTGGCGCTCGCCGCCGGGCAAGCCGGCTTCAATGACACGCCCATTGGGGTCGAGTACGCGCACGGCATTGGCGCTCCAGGGTTTGCACACGCCCGGGGCCGTGCCAATGGCCAGTTCAAAGCGCGGGTCGCGCACGGTGAAGTACTGCGCTCCGTGGTCAAAGCTGCCAAACGCACTGGCGCGTGTGGACATGCGTCCCCCGAGGCCTCGGCTTTTTTCAAACAGGGTGACGTTGTGTCCCGCTTGGCGCAAAGTTCGAGCGCAAGTGACGCCGGCCATGCCGACACCGATGATGGCGATGTGTTGTGTGGTCATGGGTTCACTTTAGCTGAGAAAAGGGACCAGAAACTGCCCGGGTGGGTTATTCCCGATGCCTGAGGATCAGGACGTTTTCACACACGGTGCTGAAGACGCAGCAAGGCTACACGTGTGGCCTGATGGTCAAGTTGGTGAAGCCACCATTTCAGGGCCTGCCCAGCAGGGGCTTGGCGGGTGTCGCGCCAAGCGTAATGGCAGGTGTTGGTCCGGGGCGTGTGGACTTGCTTGGCCACCAGCAGGCCTTGGTCGATGTAGGGCCGGGCCAATGATTCGGGCAAAAATCCGCCGCCCAAGCCGCGCAATTGCGCTTCGAGCTTGCTGTGCATGTCGGGCACGGTGAACACGTCTTGCCCGCCTTGCAGGCCGATGGTCAGACCAGCGCCCCGGCTGACCGAGTCGGCCACGGCCACAGCGCGGTGTTGCGCCAGCATGACATCAGTCAGCGTCTCGGCCGCAGCGGCCAGCGGGTGGTGAGCGGCCACGGCGTAGACAAAGGCCATCTCCCCCAGCGCGGCGTGCCGAATGTCGTTTTGAAGACCCGGCTCCAACACCACGCCCAAGGCCAAATCGGCCTGCCCCGAAGTGAGCGCGTCCAACGTGCCCGAGAGAGTTTCGTAGCGCAGTCGCAACCGGGTGGGTGCTCCCAGCGCCAAAAAGCTGGCGCACACATCCATCACCACGCTGCGCGAGACGATGCTGTCTACCGCCACCGTGAACACCGCCTCCCAGCCGGTGGCCACGCGGCGCACGCGGTTGGCCACGGCGTCCATGTCGTCGAGCAAGCGTCGGGCTTCGCGCATCAATTCGTGGCCTGCGGCGGTGGGCACGGCCTGGCGGGCGCTGCGGTCAAACAGCAGCACATCGAGCGCGTCTTCGAGTTGGCGCACCCGGTAAGTCAGGGCGCTGGGCACCAGGTTCATGGCGCGGGCAGCGGCTGCAAAGCTGCCTTTTTGCTCAATGGTCTGCAGCATGAGCAAGGTTTCGGGGGTCAGCCAGTCGCGAGGTGTTTGCATGGTGGTTGCTTCATCATTCAATTGGTTTGAATGATGCCAGCAAATGGCGGCAAGCTTCCAAGGGGGTGGCGGGGCTAAAGTTCAGGCATGACCAAAAAGCAAGCCTAGGTCATTTGAAAAGGACACCCCCATGCTGACCCTGCGCAAATCCGCCGAACGTGGCTACGCCGACCACGGCTGGCTCAAGTCGTTTCACAGCTTTTCTTTTGCCAACTACTTTGACCCGGCCCACATGGGCTTTGGCAACTTGCGGGTCATCAACGAAGACCGCATTGACCCCGGCACCGGCTTTGGCACGCACGGTCACCGCGACATGGAGATCATCAGCTACGTGCTGTCGGGCAATTTGGCCCACCAAGACAGCATGGGCAATGTCAAGGGCATTCCCCCCGGTGATGTGCAGCGCATGAGCGCGGGCAGCGGCGTGCGTCACAGCGAGTTCAACCACGCTCAAGGTGAACAAACGCACTTTTTGCAAATCTGGATCGAGCCCAATGTGACGGGCATTGACCCGGGTTATGAGCAAAAAACCGTGCCCGAAAGCGCCAAGCGTGGGCAACTGGCCTTGGTGGCTGCACCCCCAAAGGATGCCCAAGCGGCCACTCACACGGTTGACATCCATGCCGATGCCCGCATGTACGCAGGCCTGTTCCACGGTTCGGAAAGTGCGGTGTTGCTCCTGAACCCGGCGCGCAAGGCTTATGTTTTTTTGGTGCGCGGTGCGCTGCAGGTCAATGGCCATGCGCTGGTTGCAGGTGATGCAGCCATGCTGCAGGCCGAGTCTTCTTTGGCCTTGAGCGAAGGCCAGGACGCTGAAGTCCTGGTGTTCGACTTGACCGCTTGATTTTTTAACCCTCTGACTTTTCTTCAGGAGCTTTTCTCATGGCAAAAACCGTTGTTGTTTACCACTCTGGCTACGGCCACACCCAGCGCGTCGCCCAATTTGTGGCCCAAGGCGCGAACGCGCAAGTGATCGCGATCGACGCTGACGGCAACATCACCGACGCCGATTGGACGGCTTTGGACGCGGCCGATGCCATTATCTTTGGCTCGCCCACTTACATGGGCATGGCGTCGTGGCAGTTCAAGAAGTTTGCCGATGCCACGTCCAAGCGTTGGTTCAGCAGTGCTTGGAAGGACAAGGTCGCAGGCGGCTTCACCATTTCGGCCAGCCCCAGCGGCGACAAGCTGTCCACCATTCAGTACTTCATCACCCTGGCCATGCAGCAAGGCATGATTTGGGTGGGCCAGCCCGCCATGAACGACGGCACCATCAACCGCATCGGCTCCAACTCCGGCCTGATGGCGCAAGTGGGGCCCACCAGCCCAGCCGAGGACATTCCCCAGGGCGACTTGGACACCGCCAAAGCCTATGGTGAGCGTGTGGCTGCCGTGGCGGCCAAGCTGCGGGGTTGATGTGTTTGGGGGATCACTGTGGGTGATCCTCAGGCGAATACCCAGGCCATAAAACCACGCCAAAAGCCAGAGCGATCCAAGTTGCCCTGGCTTTTTTTGTTCGATAACGCCCCAAGGCAGTCAGCCCGCTGAGACAGTTGCTAGGATGCAGCCATGAAAATCATCTCCATGCTGCCTTGGGCCGATTGGCTGGCACTGTTTTCTTTTTTTGGTTTGTGGGTGGGCTATGCCTGGTTTGCACGAATCCGTGGCAAGTTGGACAAAACCTTGATCGCCACCACCAACACCTACCGGCAAAGCTGGATGCTGCAGGCCACGGCGCGTGATCCCCGCATGCTCGATGGCCTGATCACCCAGAACTTGTCTCAAACCCCCGCGTTTTTCTCATCCACCAGCATCATCATCATCGGTGGCTTGTTTGCGCTGTTGGGCACCACCAACAAAGCGGCCGAGTTGGTGGGCGAGATTCCTTTTGCGCAGCCCACGCCCTTGCTGGTGTTCGAGCTCAAAATCTTGGTGCTGGTGGGCATTTTTGTGTATGCCTTCTTTCGCTTTTCGTGGTCCATGAGGCAGTACACCTTTGTGGCCCTGGCCATCGGTGGCATGCCGCCCCCAGAGTCCTTTGCCAGTGGGGAATATGACCGGCATCACTATGCCCAGCGGGCGGGCAATCTGGTCAGTGCGGCCGCCGAGACCTTCAACGATGGTCTGCGGGCCTATTACTTCTCTTTTGCCGCCATGGCCTGGTTCTTTTCGCCGCTGGCGCTGGTCTTGGCCACGGCGCTGGTGGTGCTGATTTTGTACGGACGCGAGTTTCGCTCGGAGGTCTTGCAGGTGCTGCGCGACTGATCTCGCATACCAAAGACAGCACCAGTTCGTCCCTCGCACCCGTCGCACCCAAGTCCACTTGGGTGAGCTTCTACAATGGTCGGCTATGTTTGTTCACCTGCGCCTCCATTCCGAATTTTCTGTCGTTGATTCCACTTGTCGCATCGACGATGTGGTCAAGATGGCCGCTCAGGACGCCCAGCCAGCACTGGCCATCACCGACCTGAACAACCTGTTTGGCACGGTCAAGTTTTACAAAGAGGGGCGCGGCAAAGGCGTCAAGCCCATCATTGGCGCCGAAATCAACTTAGAAGGCCTGGGGGGCGACGCCGGGGCCATCAGCCGCGTCGTTTTGTTGGTGCAAAACCACCCCGGCTATCTGAACCTGTGCGAGCTGCTGGCCCGTGCCTGGACGCAAAACATCGTCAAAGGCGTGGCTGTGGTCAAGCTGGCTTGGCTCCAGGAATTGTCGAACGGTTTGATTTTGCTCTCAGGCGCGCAATCCGGTCCGGTGGGCCAGGCCATCGTGCAGGGCGACACCCACAAGGCCGCCGATGTGGCGCTGCAGCTGGGCTCGATCTTCCCGCACCGGTTTTACCTGGAACTGCAACGCGCAGGCCGGCCCGAAGACGAGCCGCAGGTGGCGGGTGCAGTGGCGCTGGCCGCTCGCTTGGGTTTGCCTGTGGTGGCCACGCACCCCGTGCAGTTTCACGGCCCTGAAGATTACGAAGCCCACGAAGCGCGGGTTTGCATCTCAGAGGGCGAAATTTTGGCCAATCCCCGTCGGGTTCGGCGTTTCACCCGCGAGCAGTATTTCAAATCGGCAGCGGACATGTGTGCCTTGTTTGCCGATGTGCCCAGCGCGATCGCCAACACCCTGGAGATCGCCAAGCGCTGCAACCTGAGTTTGGTGTTGGGTAAGCCCCAGTTGCCAGACTTTCCGATCCCGCCTGTGAACGGTGTGGTCATGTCGGTCGAAGACTATTTCCGGCATGTGTCTTTTGAAGGTCTTGAGGCACGCTTGCTTCATCTGTACCCGGTGCAAGACAAACGCAACGAGGAGCGTCCTCGCTATGTGGAGCGGCTGGAGTTCGAGCTGAACACCATTTTGAAGATGGGCTTTCCGGGCTACTTCTTGATCGTGGGTGACTTTATTCAGTGGGCCAAGGCCAATGGTTGCCCTGTGGGCCCCGGCCGGGGTTCGGGTGCGGGCTCGCTGGTGGCTTATGCACTCAAGATCACCGACCTGGACCCCCTGCAGTACAACCTGCTGTTTGAGCGCTTTTTGAACCCCGAGCGGGTGTCCATGCCCGACTTCGACATCGACTTTTGTCAGGGCAACCGCGACCGGGTGATCGACTATGTGAAGGACAAGTATGGTCGCGAGGCCGTTAGCCAGATCGTGACCTTTGGCACCATGGCTGCGCGCGCGGCCATTCGCGATGTGGGTCGCGTGCTGGACATGAGCTACACCTTTTGCGACGGCATCAGCAAACTCATCCCCAACAAGCCGGGCATGTCGGTCACGCTGCAATACCCGCCCGCCACGCCGAAGGAAGGTGACAAAAACAACTACGCCATTGCGATGGAGCCCATCCTGGCTGAGCGTATTGAGCGCGAAGAGGATGTGAAGACGCTCATCGAGATGGCGCAAAAGCTTGAAGGCATGACCCGCAATGTGGGCATGCACGCCGGGGGCGTGTTGATCGCGCCTGGCAAGCTGACCGATTTTTGTCCTTTGTACCAGCAGCCGGGCAGTGAATCGGCCGTCAGCCAATACGACAAGGACGACGTGGAGGCCGCGGGTCTCGTCAAATTCGACTTTTTGGGCCTGGCCACGCTGACCATTTTGGAGATCGCCCGCGAGTTCATCATGAAGAGGCACAAAGGCCAAGAGAACTTTGCCTTTGAAAACATCCCGCTCGACGATGCGCCGACCTACAAACTGTTCGCTGACGGCAAGACCGAAGCGGTGTTCCAGTTTGAAAGCCGCGGCATGCAGGGCATGCTGCGCGATGCGCGCCCCAGCCGCCTGGAAGACCTGATTGCCCTGAACGCTTTGTACCGCCCGGGCCCCATGGACCTGATTCCCAGTTTTGTGGCCCGAAAGCACGGCCGTGAGCAGGTGGAGTACCCGCACCCAGCGGTGGCCCAAATGCTGAGTGAGACCTACGGCATCATGGTTTACCAAGAGCAGGTGATGCAGACGGCGCAGATCTTGGGCGGTTACTCGCTGGGCGGCGCCGACTTGCTGCGCCGCGCCATGGGCAAGAAAAAGGCCGAAGAAATGGCCGAGCACCGCGAGAAGTTCCGAGCGGGCGCTTTGACCACCCACGGCATTGCGCAGGACAAGGCCGACGAAGTTTTTGACCTGATGGAAAAGTTTGCGGGCTACGGCTTCAACAAGTCGCACGCCGCCGCTTATTCATTGCTGGCGTACCACACGGGCTGGCTCAAGGTGCATTACACCGCCGAGTTCTTCTGTGCCAACATGACGGTGGAAATGGACGACACCGACAAACTCAAGGTGCTTTACGAAGACGCGCTGAAATTCGGTATCCGATTTGACCCGCCTGACGTGAACCGGGGCACGCACCGCTTTGAGCCGGTGACCGACAAGATCATCCGCTACGGCCTCGGGGCCATCAAGGGCACCGGCCAGCAAGCGATTGATGCCATCGTGGCGGCCCGCAACGAGGGTGGTCCCTTCAAGAGTTTGTTTGACTTTGCCGTGCGCGTCGACCGCACCCGCATCAACAAGCGCACGGTGGATGCGCTCATCAAGGCGGGGGCCTTTGACTCGCTGCACATGAACCGCGCCGCCTTATCGGCCAGCATCGACCGTGCGTTTGAATTCTCTAATGCCACCACGGCCAACGCCAACCAAGGCGGCCTGTTTGACATGCTGGGCGACGACTCCCATGGCTCCAGCACCCAAGAGCCCGAGTTGGTCGAGGTCATGCCCTGGGGTATCAAGGAACGTCTGCTGCTCGAAAAAACGGCTGTGGGCTTTTTCTTGTCTGGCCATTTGTTTGATGCGGTCGAGCGTGAGGTGCGCCAGTTTGCGGGTCGCAAGATAGACGACCTGATCGACAGCCGCGAATCCATGGTCTTGGCGGGCATCGTAAGCGACCTGCGCATCATCAACGGCCAGCGCGGCAAGGTGGCGATCTTCAAGCTTGACGACAAATCGGGCGTCATGGAGGCCACGGCCGACGAAAGCCTGATCAACTCGGCCAAGCACTTACTCAAAGACGACGAGCTCATCATCGTCACGGCCAAGATGCAGGCCGACCGTTTTTCGGGTGGTTTCCGTCTCAAGATCGAGCAGATCATGGACTTGGGCGCCGCCCGCTGCCGTTATGGCAAGTACCTGCGCGTGGCGGTCAATGGCCGTGCGCCCGACATTGCCCGCTTGGTCAGAGAGTTTCCGGCCCAGCGCGAACAAACCGAGCTTGGCGACTTGGTGCGCGGCTTGCCGGTCCGTTTGGTGCTGGAGCGGCGCCATGAGGCGCTGGGTGCTCGCGCCGAACTGGCGCTGGGCGACGGGGCCAAATTTTTCCCGACCGATGCAGCACTGGCCAGCTGGATGGCACAAGCCGACCAGGGCCAGGCGCGGATTGTTTACGACTGAGGCAGAACCGGCAGCTTGGCCCTCAGCGGTTGCCGTTTTGCTGGATTTGTTCGCCGTTGTTGTTTTGCCCTGAATTGGCATTGGGCGACGCGTTCTGATTGTTGTTTTGGTTGACGGTGGTGTTCCCCGTGATCGAACCAAAATTGGGGCTGCCCGCAATCACCCCCGTGTTGACCATGGGCCTGACAACAGGTGCCCGGGGCGCGGGGTTGGTGTAAGTCACCGAGGATGCTTGGCCCTCTTTGCCCAGAGACTCATAAAGCTTGCCCATCAACTCCGGGTTGCCGGCGATTTTGGCCTCGATGGCCCCTTCGAGGATGGAGGAGATCTCGAGCGTCAAGGCGGTGCCCAACCAGTTGGGGCTGTTGGCCAAGAGGGTGGCCAATTGCACATCCGTGCAGCTGCCGGCATTGCGCTCTAGCCAAGCTTTGGCCAAATTGGCCCGTGCCTCGGGGGCATGGGTTCGCAGCGCGAGCGATTTGAAATGGGCCACGAAACACGTGCCAGCCGGTTTCTTTTGGGCCCATGCGCTGGTCATGGGCAGCCATGCCATGGTGATCATCAAGCCAGCAACAAGGGGTTTCAAGGTCATGGGTGTGGACGGCAAAATGGGGTTTGAAATCGAATTTTGAACTCAACTCCGGTGAACATGTATCGACATGACAAGTCCAAAGTTGAGTAGCAGGTTATTGGCCGTACCTTGACGCAGCGCTCTTTCAATCGAGCGGCCTGAACCCCAGAACGATCACCGGTGGCACCCGGCCATCGGTGTCTTTGGGCAAGATTTCGGTTTTGTCGATGGCCCGCAAAACCGCTTCGTCCCAAGCTTTGTTGCCACTGGTCTGAAGGATTCGGCGGCTTTGGATGGTGCCGTCGGGTGCCACGCGGACTTCCACCTCAGCCCTGGGGTTGCCCACCATTTCGCCTGGGTAGGTGATGTTGGGTTTGATGCGACCCACCAAGCGGCCCGCATAAGTGGCCGACGGGCCTGACGATTTGAGGGCGGTTCCGGTGGCGTTTTCGCCGCCCGAGGCGCCTGCCATGCCTTGCATGCGTTTGAGGTTTTCTTGGCGCAGGGCGTCGGCCCTGGCGGCATCGGCTTTCTCAGCTTTGTCTGCCTTGTCTTTCTCAGCGGCTTTCTTTTTCTCGCGCTCTTTGTCTTCTTGCGCTTTTTTCTCTTTGGCAAGCTTTTCTTTTTCGAGTTTGGCTTTCTCTGCCTTGTCCCTTTCGGCTTTTTCTTTTTCAGCCTTGGCTTTGTCCAACTTTTCTTGGGCCGCTTTGTCCTTGATGGCCTTTTCTTTTTCTGCTTTTTCTTTCTCGGCTTTCAGCTTTTCAGCTTCCTTTTTCTTGTCGTCCAGTTTCTTCTTTTCCAGAGCGATTTGCGCGTCTTTCAGGGCCAATGCGGGATCAGGGGCGGGTGGTGGGGGCGGTGTGGGTTTGGCCGGCGGCGTAGCTTGGGGTTCTGGCAGAGGCTCAGGTACGGGCTCCGGCTTGGGCAGCGGCTCTTGCAAGCGAGGGGCGGCTGCTTGCGGCACGGCAGACCACAGTTCGGCTTCGGCTTGCAAAGTTTGTGGTTGGGTTTTCCAGGCCGTGGCCAGGCCCAAAGCCAAGAACAACACAGCGTGCGCGATGACGGCCACCAGCCACGCACGCCCCATGCCGGGCGGCTCTGGGGGCGCAAACTCGAGGTGCGGCGTGGCCTTGGCGGTCAAACCCGTTTCCTTCTCAGGGGGCCAGTTGAACCGACAAACCGACGCGGGCAATGCCGGCGCGTTGCAGGCTGTCCATGACCTTGACCACGGTTTCGTATTTCACCGTGCGGTCGGCGCTGATGACCACGGCCGTGTTGGTGTCGTCGCCTACCAGTCGTTTCACGCTGCTGGCCACGCTTTGCAGGGTGGCGCTGTCGGTTTTACCGTCGCTCACCAGTTCCAATCGTTCGTCTTTCTGGATCACGATCTGGACCACTTTGTCGGGCTGCTTGGCTGCTTTGCCCACGCTGGGCAGGTCCACCATGCTGGGCGTGATCATGGGCGCGGTGACCATGAAGATGATGAGGAGCACCAGCATCACGTCGATGAAGGGCACCATGTTGATTTCCGAGATGGTGCGGCGTCCGCGGCCTCGGGAGGATGTGGAGGGCATGCTGTGGGGCCTCTCTCAGTGGCCAGATGCTGAGCCGTTGCCCGTGACTGCATTGGCGCCCAGGCTGCGCTGCAAAATGTTGGAGAACTCTTCGATGAAGGTTTCCAGTTTGATGGCGATGCGGTCCACGTCGTGCGAAAAGCGGTTGTAGGCCAGCACTGCCGGGATAGCGGCAAACAGGCCAATGGCGGTGGCCACCAGGGCTTCGGCAATGCCGGGGGCCACAGCTGCCAAGGTCACTTGTTGCAAGCTGGCCAAGCCCGTGAAGGCGTGCATGATGCCCCACACGGTACCGAACAAACCGACATACGGCGAGATCGATCCGACCGAGGCCAAAAAGGCCAGTTTGGACTCGGCTGCGTCCATCTCGCGCTGGAAGCTCGCCCGCATGGCGCGGCGGGCGCCGTCGAGCAAAGTGCCGGCGTCGGTGATGCGGCGCTCGCGCAGTTTTTGGTATTCGCGCATGCCACTGGCAAAGATGCGTTCCATCGGGCCCGACAGTTTGGCGTTTTGGCTGGCGGCGTTGAACAATTCGTTCAAGCTGGTACCTGACCAAAACACGCGTTCAAATTCTTCGTTCAGATTTTTGATGCGCTTGATGGCGGTGATCTTGCGCACGATGGCCGCCCAGCTGGACACCGAGATGCCAAGCAATATCAGCACAACCAACTGCACGACAAAACTGGCGTGCAAGAGCAGCGAGACGATGGACATGTCTTGGTTCATTTCAGGGCTTCCAGAACAGGGGCCGGAATGCGGCCGGGTTTCAAGGTGGTGCTGTCGACCCAGCCTAAGCGAATGGTGCCTTCGGCCAGCAGTCGGTCGGGTTGGTCAGGCGTGCGCAGGTAGGCACGTTGGGCAATGCTCAGGCTGGCTTTGCCGCCGGTTTGCAACTCGGCGGTCACGACCAGGGTGTCGTCCAGGCGGGCAGGCGAGTGGTATTGGACGGCGGTCTCAGACACCACAAACATGCCGCCCGATTGGTCGCGCAACACCTGCTGACCAAAGCCCAAGGCACGCAGCCACTCGGTGCGGGCGCGCTCAAAAAACTTGAGGTAGTTGGCATAAAACACGATGCCGCCCGCGTCGGTGTCTTCCCAATAGATGCGGATGGGGTGTTCAAAAACGCTGGGGCTCACGTGGGTGCTGTTCATGGCTGCAACCAGGCTTTCAGGCGGGCGATGGCGGTTTGCAGTTCAGCCATCGAGTTGGCGGTGGAAAAGCGCACAAAGCGTGCCGTCTGATCGGTGCCAAAGTCGCGCCCAGGTGTGATGGCCACATGGGCATGTTCCAGCGCGGCAACGGCAAAGTCCCAGCTGTCTTTGAGGCCCAGCTTTTGGCAGGCGGCGGTGCAGTCGGCCCAAGCATAAAACGCGCCATCGGGCACCACGGGCACGGTCAGGCCCAAGTCGTTCAGTGCCGGGATGAAGTAATCACGGCGCGCCTTGAATTCGGCGCGGCGGCGCTCGTATTCGGCCAGGCTCTCGGGCTCAAAGCAGGCCAGGGCCGCCTGTTGTGCCACGGTGCTGGCACAGATGAAGAGGTTTTGCGCCAGGCGCTCGAGCACGGGTGTGAGTTGCTCGGGCACCACCAGCCAGCCCAGGCGCCAGCCGGTCATGTTGAAGTATTTGCTGAAGCTGTTGATGCTGATGACGTCGTCGCCCAGGGTCAGGGCGCTTTGGCCGAACTGGTCGTCGTGGCTCAAGCCCAGGTAGATTTCATCGATCAGGGTGATGCCACCTTTATCGCGCACGACCTCAACGATACGGGCCAGCTCGGCCGGTTCGATCGAGGTGCCGGTGGGGTTGGAGGGCGAAGCCAACAAAACACCACGGGTGTTGGCCCCCCAAGCGGCGGCCACTTTGGCGGCGCTCAATTGAAAGCGCTCTTCGGCCGTGGTGGGCACCAGCACGGCCGTGCCTTCGGCCGCGCTCACAAAATGCCGGTTGCAGGGGTAGCTCGGGTCGGGCATGAGGATTTCATCGCCCCGATCGATCAGCGCCAGACAGGCCAATTGCAAAGCAGCTGACGCACCCGCAGTCACCACGATGCGGCTGGCGGGCACCTGCACGCCAAAGCGCGAGGCGTACCACTGGCTGATGGCATGGCGCAAGGCGTCCAGGCCCAGCGCGGGGGTGTATTGGGTTTGGCCAGATGCAACAACGGCCTGCGCAGCGGCTTGCACGCGGGGTGGAGCGGTGAAATCGGGTTCGCCGATGTTCAAGAACACCACGGGCCGGTCGGTGTGCGCGACCTCGCGGGCTTTTTGCGAAGCGGCCTTGGCCACCTCCATCACCCAAAAGGGTTCGATCCGCTCGGCTCGCTCTGAGATGCGCATGGTGTCTGTCGTCTGATTTTTAGCGTGAGGGGTTATTTGGCGCGGCCGGCTTGCCGGTCGGCTTGCACTTCGGCGCTGCGCAATTCGGGGGCCAGGCCATTCAGCACGGCGTTCACGTATTTGTGCCCGTCGGTGCCGCCAAAATCTTTGGCCAGCTCGATGCACTCATTGAGTACCACGCGCCACGGCACGTCGAGGCAGTGCTGCATTTCGTAGACGCCGATCCACATGATGGCCCGCTCGATGGGCGAAATCTCGGCAAAGCTGCGGTCGAGCTTGGGCGCGATCAAGGCGTCCAGAGCCTGGGCTTGTTCGGTGCAACCGTAGAGCAGGGCGTCGTAATGCGCCGAGTCGGCTTTGTGAAAGCCAGACAGGTCGCGGGTGAACACGTCGATGTCCGAGGCTTCGTTTTTGCCCACGATGTGCTGGTACAGCGCCTGCAATGCAAACTCGCGCGAACGGCTGCGGGCAGGTTTTGCAGACGACTTGCGCGTGCCTGCGGCTATGGGCGGGGCGTTGGCCGCTTCTGGCTCTGGCGTGCTGTTCAGATCGTTCATCAAGTGTTCTCTTCGTCGTCAAACTCTTCGGCCAAATCGGCAGACAAGTCGTCCATGATGCAGGCCATCTCGACGGCCACACGGGCCGCGTCGCGGCCTTTTTCGGTCTGGCGCACGATGGCTTGTTCCAGGTTTTCGGTGGTCAAAATCGCGTTGGCGATCGGCAGGTTGTAGTCGAGCGACACGCGGCTCACGCCAGCACCGGATTCGTTGGCCACCAACTCAAAGTGGTAAGTCTCGCCACGGATGATGCAACCCAATGCAATCAGGGCGTCGTATTCGACGCGCTCAGCCATGGCTTGCAGGGCTACGGGCACTTCGAGGGCGCCGGGCACCATGACATGGTCGATGCTGGTCACGCCCAGCGCTTCGAGCTCTTCAATGCAGGCTTTGGCCAGTGCGTTGGTGATGTCTTCGTTGAAGCGGGCTTGCACGATGCCGATGTGCAGAAATTGGCCGTCGAGTTCGTCGATCTGTCCTTGGTTAGCGCCTTGCATGTTTATTCCTTTGGGATGTAGCCAGTGATTTCGAGGCCGTAGCCGGTCATGCTGGGCATGCGGCGCGGGTTGCCCATGAGTTTCATTTTGTGCACGCCGCATTCGCGCAGAATTTGCGCGCCCACGCCATAGGTGCGCAAGTCCATCTTGCCCCGCTCAGGCGCTTGGGCCGAGCGGGCGCGGCCTTCAAACTGGGCCAGCAACTGGTCAGCCGATTCGCCGCAGTTGAGCAAGACCGCCACACCACAGCCTTGGGCATGGATGTAGCTCAAGCTGGCGTCGAGCCCCCAAGAATGCATGGCACGGTTGACTTCGAGGGCGTCGAGCACCGACAGTGGTTCGTGCACGCGCACAACCACTTCCGATTCGGCCTTCCACTCGCCCTTGACCAAGGCCAGGTGCACAGCTTGGTTGGTTTGGTCACGAAAGGCGTGGGCGGTGAACTCGCCATGCGCGGTTTGCAAAGGGCGGCTGCCCAGGCGTTCGACCAAGGATTCGTTGCGGCTGCGGTGCTCGATCAAATCGGCAATCGTGCCGATTTTCAGGCCATGCTCGGCTGCAAAGAGTTGCAGATCGGGCAGGCGGGCCATGGTGCCGTCGTCTTTCATGATCTCGCAGATCACCGATGAAGGAGAGCAGCCGGCCATGGCGGCCAGATCACAGCCTGCTTCAGTGTGGCCGGCGCGCATGAGCACACCGCCGTCTACCGCTTGCAGGGGAAAGATGTGGCCGGGTTGCACCAGGTCGGTGGGCTGGCTGGCCTTGGCCACGGCCACCTGCACCGTGCGGGCGCGGTCGGCGGCCGAGATGCCAGTGGTCACGCCCTCGGCGGCTTCGATCGACACGGTAAACGCCGTGCTGTAAAAAGTGCCGTTGCGGGCAGCCATGGGCGGGAGCTTCAGGAATTCGCAGCGCTCACGGGTGAGCGTCAGGCAAATCAGGCCCCGGCCAAAGCGGGCCATGAAGTTGATGGCTTCAGCTGTGACGTGGTCGGATGCCAAAACCAGATCGCCTTCGTTTTCGCGGTCTTCTTCGTCAACAAGGATGACCATGCGACCGGCTTTCATCTCGGCCACGATCTCTTCGACGGGCGAAATCGCCACGGGTGTCAGTTGCGCGGGCGCGTTCATGCGTTGTCTTTCTGGATCAGGCCTGCGCTGAGCATGCGCTCAACGTAACGGGCGACGGTGTCAATTTCGAGGTTGACCCGGCTGCCTGCTTTCAGGCTGCCGAGGGCGGTGTTGTCAACGGTATGGGGAATCAGGTTGATGCTGATCTCGCAGCCATCGGCCAAATCGGCCACGCGGTTGACCGTGAGGCTCACACCGTTGACCGTGATCGAGCCTTTGTAGGCGAGGTATTTGGCCAGCGCGTGGGGGGCCAGCACCCGCAGCTCCCAACTTTCGCCGATTTGCGCGAAATGGCTGATTTGGCCGACGCCGTCCACATGACCCGACACGATGTGTCCGCCCAGGCGGTCGTGGGCACGCAGGGCTTTTTCGAGGTTGACGCTGCCTTGCTGGTCCAAGCCACTGGTTTTGTCCAGCGATTCGGCCGAGATGTCGATGGTGAACTGTCGGCTCTCAGGATTGAAGGTGGTGACGGTCATGCAAGCGCCGTTCAAGGCGATGCTGTCGCCCAAGCCCACATCGTCAAGGTACCCGGCGGGGGCCTCGATGGTGAGGCGCTTGCCGTGTTGTAAAGAGCGACCCAGGTCGT
>CANGZO010000009.1 GCA_947458305.1 Comamonadaceae bacterium | reverse complement strand
AGCGGGCTGTCGTTGCCCATGGAGCCGATGGCTTCTTCACCAGCCGAGGCCATGGGCGCCAGCAAGAACTTGATGTCTTCTTGCGTGGTGCCAAAGGCTTGCTGCAGGTCGAGCAAGGCCACGTCAGATGCGGGCGCAACCGGGGCTTCGGCCACATCGTCGAGCTTGATGCGCAGGTTTTCGATCCACTGCTTGTAGGGCTTGGCGCTGGCCAAACCGGCCTTCAGCTCTTCGTCGTTGATCATGCGGCCCTGTTCCAAGTCGATCAGGAACATCTTGCCCGGTTGCAGGCGCCACTTGCGCACGATCTTGCTCTCAGGAATCGGCAGCACGCCGGTCTCGGAGCCCATGATGACCATGTCGTCGTCGGTGATGATGTAGCGCGAAGGGCGCAGGCCGTTGCGGTCGAGTGTGGCGCCGATCTGGCGGCCATCGGTGAACACGATGGAGGCGGGGCCGTCCCATGGCTCGAGCATCGCAGCGTGGTACTCATAGAATGCCTTGCGGCGCTCGTCCATGGTGGTGTGCTGCTCCCAAGGCTCGGGGATCATCATCATCACAGCCTGGCTGATGGGGTAGCCCGCCATCGTCAACAGTTCCAGGCAGTTGTCAAAAGTCGCGGTGTCGGACTGGCCAGCGAAGCTGATGGGGTAGAGCTTTTGCAGGTCGTTAGCGAGCACGGGAGAAGACATCACGCCTTCGCGGGCCTTCATCCAGTTGTAGTTGCCCTTGACGGTGTTGATCTCGCCGTTGTGCGCCACATAGCGGTAGGGGTGGGCCAATGGCCACTCGGGGAAGGTGTTGGTGGAGAAACGCTGGTGCACCAGGCCCAGGGCCGATACGCAGCGCTCGTCTTGCAAGTCCAGGTAATAGGTGCCGACCTGGTCGGCCAGCAGCAAGCCCTTGTAGACCGCGGTGCGGCTGGACATGCTGGGGATGTAGTACTCGTTGCTGTGCGTCAGGCGCAGGTTCTGGATGGCAGCGCTGGCGGTCTTGCGGATCACGTACAACTTGCGCTCCAAGGCGTCTTGCACGATCACGTCGGCACCACGGCCGATGAAGATCTGGCGCATGACCGGCTCTTTTTCGCGCACGGTGGGCGACATGGGCATGTCCCGGTTCACGGGCACATCGCGCCAGCCCAGCACCACTTGCCCTTCGGCCTTGACAGCGCGTTCCAGCTCTTGCTCGCAAGCCATGCGCGAAGCGTGTTCCTTGGGCAAGAAGACCATCCCCACGCCGTATTCGCCAAAGGGTGGCAAGGCCACACCTTGTTTGGCCATCTCGTCGCGGTACAGCGCGTCGGGCAGCTGAATCAGGATACCGGCACCGTCGCCCATGAGCGCGTCAGCACCCACCGCACCCCGGTGGTCCAGGTTTTCCAGGATCTTGAGCGCCTGCGTCACGATCGCGTGGGTCTTGTGCCCTTTGATGTGGGCCACAAAGCCCACACCACAAGCATCGTGCTCGTTGGCGGGGTCATACAGACCGGTCGATTGGAAATGTTCTTTTGCACTGTCCGAAGTCATGGGCGCTCCTAAGGGTTTTCACGCAGAGTGGCGAGTGTAGTGCACAGCAGCATCCATGCCAAACTTTTTAATTGGGGTCAGATCCCAATTAATTTGGCTTTTAGCTTGAACTTGATTTAATTGGGGACAGATTCAATCCGTCGTCTTTTTGGCGGGTCGTCCCGCCTTGCCCGGCACCAAGCGCCGCTGGGTGGTTTGCTGCAAGCCCCCCACAAAATCGGCCGAACCCAGCGCCCAACCCGACAAGACGCTTTGGGTCAGTTGCTGTTTTTCAGACTGTGCCAGCCCCGTCTGCACCAGCTCGTCATAAGCCACCTCGCGTGCGAACGGCGTATTGCCCAGGCCCCAAAACAGGGCGTGCGGCGTCACCCATTTGGCGCTCACCTGCCCAATGCAGTGCCTGTGGCTGGACCATTTGAAGTCGGCGGCTTGGGCCACCATGCCCGCCCGCACCGGGTTCAGGTCGATGTAAACCATGCACGCCAAAAGATAGCGCTCACTCTCAATGAGGTTGCTGCGGTAGCGCCCCTCCCACAGCGTGCCCGTGCGCTGGTGCCGCAAATTGAAATAGCGCACATAGGCCCGACCCACCGCTTGCATCATCTGCGGCAGGCCCTCGTCCGTGTCGGGGGTGACCAGCAAATGGAAGTGGTTGTCCATGATCACGTAGGCATGAATGGCCACCTTGAAAGTTTGTGCATGCTCTTGCCACAGCGCCAGCAAACGCTCCCGGTCAGCATCGTCGCGCACGATGACCTGGCGGTCATTGCCCCGCTGGATGACGTGGTGGGGATAGCCTGCAACGGTCAGGCGGGGTTGGCGGGCCATGGAGAACTCCCGGAAGAAAAGGCCAGTTTAATGGGGATCTGACCCCAATTAATTAATCGGGGTCAGATCCTCATTAAAGCCAAGGCGACAGGTCTTAGGGCTTGTTTTACTTATGCTGATGGCATGAAGACAACCCTTCGCATTGGTGCCGGCGCAGGCTATGCAGGCGACCGCATTTCGCCCGCTTTGGAGCTGGCCGAAAAAGCTCAGCTGGATTATTTGGTGTTCGAGTGCCTGGCCGAGCGCACGATTGCCTTGGCGCAGCTTGAACGATCGAAAGACCCGGCCGCAGGCTTTGACGCCATGCTGCAAGCGCGCATGCGGGCCGTGTTGCCCGCTTGCATTCGACAGGGCGTGCGCATCATCAGCAACATGGGCGCGGCCAATCCATTGCAAGCCGGGCACGCGGTGCTGGCGGTTGCTCGTGAACTGGGCTTGCCCCAAGTCAAAGTGGCGGTCGTGCTGGGCGACGATGTGCTGGCCACCCTGACCCAAACCGGCTTGGCGCTGCCCGTGCTGGAGAGCCATCAAACACTGGCCGACTTGCAGCCTCAAATGATTTCGGCCAATGCCTACCTCGGCGCCGAAGCTTTGCTGCCCGCCTTGCAAACCGATGCACAAGTCATCATCACCGGCCGCGTGGCCGACCCGGCGCTGTTTTTGGCCCCCTTGGTGCACCACTTTGGCTGGGCCGCTGACGACTGGACGCGACTGGGCAAAGGTGTGCTGGTCGGACATTTGCTGGAATGTGCCGGGCAAATCACCGGCGGTTACTTTGCCGACCCGGGTCACAAAAACGTGCCCGATCTGGCGCGCCTGGGTTTTCCTCTGGCCGAAGTCAGTGCATCGGGCGATGCGGTCATCACCAAAGTGGCAGGCTCGGGCGGCTGCGTCACAGTGGCCACCTGCACCGAGCAACTGCTCTACGAGATCGAGAACCCGGCTCGCTACCTGCAGCCCGATGTGGTGGCCGATTTTTCTCAAGTGGTCTTGACCCAACAGGGACAAGACCGTGTGCTGGTCACCGGCGGCCAAGGCCACCCACGCACCGACACGCTCAAGGTCACGCTGGGTTACCGCGACGGCTTCATCGGAGAGGGCCAGATGAGCTATGGCGGGCCGGGCGCACAGGCACGGGGCCAACTGGCGCTGGACGTGGTGCGCGAGCGCCTGACCTTGGGCGGATTCGCCGAATTCGAAAGCCGATACGACCTGATCGGCGTGAACGCCATCTTCGGGTCAAGCACCTCACCCGCTGACAGAGAAGAACCCGCCGAAGTGCGTGCCCGCGTGGCCCTGCGCGTGCCCAGCTTGCAGCAGGCCCAGCATGTGGCCCAAGAAGTCGAAGCGCTTTACACCAACGGTCCGGCCGGTGGCGGCGGTGCCACACGCTCGGTGCGCGAAGTGATCGCTGCGGCCGCCGTGCTCATGCCCCGCGAATCCGTGCATACCAGCACCGTGCTGCTCAACGCCGAAGGAGACTGACATGCTGCTGCGCGACATCGCCCACACCCGCACCGGTGACAAAGGCAACCGGTCCACCTTGTCGGTCATCGCTCACGACAAAAAAGACTTTGCCCTACTGGAGCAACACCTGAGCGTCGAACGCGTGCAAGCCCACTTTGTTGGCACGGTGCACGGTCCGGTGGAACGCTACGCCCTGCCCCAACTGGGCGCACTCAACTTTGTCATGCACAACGCACTGGGCGGTGGCGTGACACGCTCACTGGCCTTAGACGCCCACGGGAAATGCCTGAGTGCGCACCTGCTGACATTTGTGATTGAATGATTTTCTTAACCAATGGAGACCCCATGAAACGTTTGCGCATCGCCACTTTGTTGTCTGCCGCTTTGGGCCTCGGCCTTGTGGCCTCTCAGGCACTGGCCCAGGCCTACCCGAACAAACCCATCAAAGCCATCGTGCCATTTGCAGCCGGCAGCGCGACCGACCAGATCGGCCGGGCTTTCACGCAAAAAATGTCTGAGGTGCTTGGCCAGCCCATCATCATCGAAAACCGTGCGGGCGTGAACGGCATGCTGGGCGCCGATGCGTTGGCCAAATCGACCCCAGACGGTTACACCATCATGGTGGGCACCAACAGCACCAACGCGGCCCTGAAAAGCCTGATGAAGAAGCTGCCCTATGACCAGGACACCGCTTTCGCACCCATTGGGTACATCGGCTCGGTCCCGCTGATCGTGGCGGTCAACAACGATGTGCCCGTCAAGAACTTGCGCGAGTTGGTGGCTGCAGCCAAGGCCAAGCCCACCCAATTGACCTTTGCCAGCGCCAGCACCTCCCAGCGCGTATCCACCGAGATGTTGCAAAGCATGGCGGGCATCGAGATGACCCATGTGCCCTACAAGAGCGGCCCCGCCGCCATGACCGACCTGATCGGCGGACAGGTGAATCTGTTCACGGCCGACTTTGCGGTCATGCTGCCTCAAGTCAAAGCGGGCAAGATCCGCGGCTTGGCCGTGACTTCGATGCAGCGCTCCAAGGCCATCCCCGAGTTGCCCACCGTCAACGAAGCGCTGGGCCTCAAGGATTACGAATTGATCGCCTATTTCGCCCTGTTCGCTCCGGCAGGTACGCCGCCCGATGTGATTGCGCGGTTGAACCGGGCCCTGAACACAGCGGTCGCCGACAAGGACATCATCGAGAGGTTCTCGGCCATCGGCTTTGAAACCGCTCCGGGCACACCCGAAGCCTTGGCCCAGCGCAACAGGCTGGAAACCGCCAAATGGGCCAAAGCGATTCGCGACGCGAAAATCGAAGCCGAATAAAGGCGGTCTTGAACGAGACAGAGGGCCAACTGACTTAAAGCAAAAGCCCTCGTGTCATCCCGCTGCGGTGTTCCACACCAGCGGGTAACGCGCCCCCATCAGTTCCTCCACACCGAACTCCTGCAGCAGCGCCAGCAGGCGCTCGCCTGCTGCGCGTTTTTTCTGGCCGGTGAACTTGGCCAAGATCAGCTCGTTCTTCATGCTGTGCTCCCAGCCCACCAACTCGGTCACGGTCACTTGGTAGCCTTGTGACTCCAGATACAGGCAGCGCAGCACGTTGGTGAGTTGGCTGCCCACTTCGCGGGTGTGCAGGGGGTGACGCCAAAGTTCTGCCAATGGGGTGCGCTGCAAGTTCAGCGCCTTGTTTTGGTTGAGCGCCCGAGCCAGTTCGGCCTGGCAGCAAGGCACCAGCACCATGCACCTGGCTTTCTTTTGCAGGCCAAAAGCGATGGCGTCGTCGGTCGCTGTATCGCAGGCATGCAGCGCGGTGACCACGTCGATCTGCGCGGGCAATTCATCGCTTTGCGTCGATTCGGCCACGCTCACGTTCAAAAAGCGCATGCGCTCAAAGCCCAGTTTTTGGGCCAGCGCTTGGGACAATTCCACCAACTCGCTGCGCGTTTCGATGCCGTAGATCGTGCCTTGGCCCAGCGCCTTGAAAAACAGGTCGTAAATGATGAAGCCCAGATACGACTTGCCTGCGCCATGGTCGGCCAGCGTGGGGCCGCTGTCGCTGGATGGCAACTCCAAAAGCAACTTTTCGATGAACTGGAACAGGTGGTAGACCTGCTTGAGCTTGCGCCGCGAATCCTGGTTGAGCTTGCCTTCTCGAGTCAGGATGTGCAGCTCTTTGAGCAATTCGATGGACTGGCCGGGGCGAACTTCGGGCGGCAGCTGCGATGCCGCGTTATCGGTGGCCGTGCGCTTTTTCATGGGGTTGGGCCCACATCCAGCTTTTTCCAGCCTTCAAAGCCCAACTTGTCCAGGGTCTCGATGTTGGTCTCGTAAATCATCTCGGCCTCGGGGAAAGCCTCCACCGCCCGGTCAATGCTTTCCTCGCGCAGCAGATGCAGCGTGGGGTAAGGCGAGCGGTTGGTGAAGTTGCCGATGTCATCTGGCTCGGTATCGGCAAACTGGAACTGTGGGTGAAAACTCGCCACCTGGAAAACGCCTTCCATGTCGAGCTCTTGCAGCACGGCATCGGCCTCGTCCAGAAAGTCGTTGAACTCCAGAAAATCCTGCAACATCTGCGGCACGATCAAGAGCACGGTCTCGCGCTCTTCGGCGGACATGGCAGCCATCGCCTGCAGCTGCTCAATCAGCTCGTCACGCAAGCCTTCCAGTCCTTTGGCCTCGCTCAGCACGTAATGGATCTGGCCCTTGACGTGCGGGGCTTTGGCAAAGGGGCACAGGTTCAGGCCAATCACAGCGCGCTCAAGCCAGCGCACGGTGTCGGCAATTTCGGGGGTGTTCAGGTCGGTCATGGGCCAGATTGTGCCTGCGAGACCAAGCGACCAACCATCCAAGCCAACCCCGCCCCCACCACACAACACAACACCGTGACCAGCGGCGTGAGCTGCCAGCCGCCTGCCCGCGCGGCCACGGCCGCCACCACGGGGGGCCCGACAAACTGACCGAGGGCCGAAAGTTGCTGCACCCAGCCCACAGTGGTGGCCACTTGTTGCTCGCCCGGGGCCAGACGCACCGCCAAGCCGAACAGCGTGCCCGGCACCAAACCGCCCATGCCTGAAAACAGCAGAACCCCGGCAAAGCGCAGCCAAGGCAGGCTTTCGGTGAAGGGCGCGAAGGCCACCGTGCTGCCCAGCGCCATCGCGCCAAAGCCCAGCCACAGCGTGCTGCGGGGTGCCCAGCCGCGCTGCAGCAATCGGCCCGAAGCCATGTTACCCAAGATATTCACCGCCGCTGCCAGCGCCGTCAGCCCACCGAGCATCGCCCCGCTCACACCAGCAGCGGCGTAGATGGACGGCAAGAACCCGACCACCGCCAGCCATTGCCCTGAATACATGCCAAAGGTGAGCGCCACCAGCCAGGGCCCTCGCGCTCCCAAGGTGCTGCGCAAGCGAAACCAGGGTCCCAGGCCCATGCCATGCGCTTGCCGTGGATGTACGGCCACCGGATCGGCAGGCACCGCGCGCAGCAAGGCCGCTGCCATGGCCAGCGACACGGCCGCAAACAACCACCACCAAGCACCCCAGCCCCAGACCGGAATGAACAGCGGCCCGGCCAGCAAAGCCAGCGCCGTGCCGGTGGGCATGTACGCGCCCCACACGCCCAGCATGCCGGACAGCCGCGCAGGCGGCACCAAGCGGCGGATCAAGGCAGGCGCGGGCAAGGCCACCAGCAAAAAGCCCAAGCCTTCGATGGCACGCAGCGCCAGCAACGCAGCGGTCGAGGTGACGAAGCCGCCCAAGCCACTGGCCAGTGCCAGCAAGCACAGACCGCGCACCATGCTGCGCTTCAGACCCATACCGTCGGCCCACAGGCCCATGAACACCGCGAGGCTCATACCGGCCAGTTGCACCATGGACAAAAGGAAACCCGACTGCACCAGCGTCAGGCCCAGCTCGGCCTGCAAGGCAGGCAAAGCCGGAGGCAGCTTGCCCACCTGCAAAGCCGCCACGCCCCCAGCCAGCACCACGAGCCAGGCGGCGCGGTGGGCGCTCACCTGGCTCACAACAACTTGCGCCCCGTCAGGCGTTCGTGCTCGCGCATGGCAAAACGGTCGGTCATGCCGGCGATGTAGTCGGCCACCGAGCGGTGCAGGTCGTGATTGGCAGCGAAGTCGGCGGGCATTTGTGCAGGCTGACTCACGTAAGCGGCGAACAACTCTTGGACCACCTGTTGCGCCTGTCCGGTGGTGTGCATGACCTGGGGGTGGCGGTAGAGCTGCCCAAACAAAAACTTTTTGAGATCGCTGCTGCGCGACTTCATGCTGGGACTGAAAGCCACCAGCGGCCCGGCCAAGCGGGCTTCTTCCAACGATGCAACACCCGCCTGAAACACAGCCCGTCGGGTGGTGTCGATCACGTCGTACACCTGGTCGCTCAGCATGCGGCGAATGGTTTCGTAAAGAACGCGACGCGGCTTTTCCGACAAGCGCGGGTACTCGTCCAAGGTCTGCTGGTGGTAATGCGCAAAAAGTTCCACCTGCAGCAGTTGCTCCATGCTGATCAGCCCCGAGCGCACACCATCGTCAATATCGTGCGCGTTGTAGGCAATCGCGTCGGCCAGGTTGCACAGCTGCGCCTCCAGGCTGGGCTGGGTGCGGTCGATGAAGCGTCGCCCGACCCCACCCGGCTCGGTCTGCTCCAGATGCTCGGCATTGGTGCGGGAGCAATGTTTGAGCACACCCTCGCGGGTTTCGAAGCTCAGGTTCAGACCGTCAAACGCGGGGTAGCGCTCTTCCAGTTGATCAACCACGCGCAGGCTTTGCAGGTTGTGCTCAAAGCCGCCGTGCTCGGCCATGCATTCGTTCAGCGTGTCTTGCCCCGCGTGCCCAAAAGGCGTGTGGCCCAGGTCGTGCGCCAACGCCACGGCTTCGACCAAATCTTCGTTGAGGCCCAGGGCGCGGGCGATGGATCGTCCCAGCTGCGCGACTTCGAGAGAGTGCGTGAGCCGCGTGCGAAACAAGTCGCCTTCGTGGTTAAGGAACACCTGCGTCTTGTAGACCAGCCGCCGAAACGCGGTGGAGTGCACGATGCGGTCGCGGTCGCGCTGGAAAGCGTTGCGCGTGGGCGCTGGGGCTTCAGCAAACCGTCGGCCCCGGCTGTGCGTCGGGTCGCAGGCCAGCGCCGACAAGCTGGCCAGTGGCTGGCTTGAACCCACGGGCAATTCCAGTGACTCGGCGAACATGGGTCAGGCGCAGCAAGCGTTGATCACCTCGCGCACCATGGCGTCGGGTGCACCGCACACGGTGGCTTTGCCGGGGCCGTCGATCACCACAAACTGGATGTCGCCGCCGATGGCTTTTTTATCGAGGCGCATGTGTTCGATGTAATGGCCCGCGTTGTCGACCGCATCAATCACAGGGCCGCGCACCGGCAAGCCAGCACGTTCAATCAGGGCACGCAGCCGTAACACAAAGGCCGCATCGACACGCCCCAAGCGCTGCGAGAGTTCTGCCGCCATGACCATGCCGCAGCCCACGGCTTCGCCGTGCAGCCAGACGCCAAACCCCAGACCCGCCTCGATGGCATGGCCAAAGGTGTGACCGAAATTGAGGATGGCACGCAGACCCGCTTCGCGCTCATCCTGCCCCACCACCCAGGCCTTGATCTCGCAACTGCGCTTGACCGCGTGCGCCATCGCGGCCGGGTCTTGCGCCATGAGCGCGTCGATGTTGGCTTCGATCCAGGCCAAGAAATCCATGTCGGCAATCGGGCCGTATTTGATGACTTCGGCCAGGCCCGCGCTCAGCTCGCGCGGCGGCAAGGTGGCCAGGGTGTTCAGGTCACAGACGACGCGTACGGGCTGGTAAAACGCGCCGATCATGTTTTTACCCAGCGGGTGGTTGATGGCCGTCTTGCCGCCCACCGAAGAGTCGACCTGCGACAAGAGCGTGGTCGGCACCTGCACAAAGGGCACACCGCGCATGTAGCTCGCTGCAGCAAAGCCGGTCATGTCGCCCACCACGCCGCCGCCCAGTGCAAACAGCACCGTCTTGCGGTCACAGCCCTGGCCCAGCAGCGCGTCAAAAATCAGGTTCAGGGTTTGCCAGTCCTTGTGCGCTTCGCCATCGGGCAACACCACGGTGTGGACTTGCTTGTAATGCGGAGCGATGGCGCTGCGCAAAGCGGCTTCGTAGAGCGGGGCAATCGTGTCGTTGGTCACGATCATGGCGGTCTTGGCCTTAGGCAAACCGGTCCAAGCAGCAGGACTGCTCAGCAGGCCTTGGCCAATCTGGATGTCGTAACTGCGGTCGTCCAGCGAAATGGCGACCGTTTGGTTGGGCGTGGTTTGGGTGGTGGATGTGGACTCGGACATGCCCCCAAGTGTAGGGGCTTTGTGTATTGAAGGCCGGCGTCTTATGAGCCAGCGGTGGGGGTGTAAGGGGGTACAGGGTCTGAATCCGTGGCGGGTGCGTTCGCTGTCAAATGACCTGCCAACTCCAACTGCATCACGATCATGTTGACCAAGGTGGCCACCGAAGGTCGTCCTGTCTCGATGACAAAGTGCGCGACCTCACGGTACAGCGGGTCTCGGATGTCGTACAAGTCTCGCAGGCGCTTGAGCGGGTCGTCGACCTGCAACAAAGGTCGCGCTTGGTCATGACGCACACGGCGAAACACGTCCTCCGGTGTGGATCGGAGGTAAATCACCTGACCCCGTTCATGCAGATGCTGGCGGTTGACCTCGCGCAAAACAGCGCCCCCGCCGGTGGCGATCACCCCTTGGTGCGTGCGACTCAGGTCGTCCAAGACCTGTTGCTCGACATCGCGAAAACGATCTTCTCCTTCGCGTGCAAAGAACTCACGGATGGCGCAGCCCAATCGGTGCTCGATCACATGGTCAGAATCCACAAACGGCACGCCCAATCGGCGGGCCAGTTGCCTGCCAATGGTGGTTTTTCCCGAGCCCGGAAGGCCCACAAAGATGATGCGCACGTGAAGTCTCTGAGTTAAAAACAGCCCAATAGGGCCAAGTCTGCCCACAAGTCGAACAAGTGTATTCGACCCTATCCTAAGGAGCAGGCCACTGGGGTTCAGGACACCCCAGCAACTCAGATACCCGTCAAGGTGCGGCTGCTACCGGGGCATCGGCCATCACACGGGGCGTCAAAAAAATCAGCAACTCGCTGTTGCGCTGCGCCCGGTCGCGATTTTTGAACAACCAACCGAGGCCCGTCAGACGTCCCAAGCCGGGCACCCGGGCCTCATTGTCCCGATCGGTCTCTTCATAAATGCCGCCCAACACCACCGTGCCCCCATCCTCCACCCTGACCTGCGTTTTGACGTGCTTGGTGTTGATGGCAAAACCCGCCGGGGTGATCTGGCCCACGCTGTCGCGGTTGACATCCACATCCAGCACCACCGAACCGTCTGGGGTGATTTGCGGCGTGACCTCCAGCTTCAAGTTGGCTTTGCGAAACGTGATCGATGTGGCACCACTGGCCGAAGCGGTCTGGTAGGGCAACTCGGTGCCTTGTTCAATCAAGGCTTTGGTCTGATCAGCGGTCACCACCCGAGGGCGCGAGACCACCTTGCCACGTCCATCGGCTTCCAGAGCCGAAATTTCGACATTGATGAAACGGTCTGCCGCCGCATTGAACAAGGACACTGCAAAAGTGGACGGAGTTTGAAGGGTCTGACCCGCATTGCCTGCGGGCAGCCTGACCTGATTGCCGGTGACCACCCCAGGCCCCACGGCCGCATTGGTCGCACCCAGCGCCAAGCTGTTGCTGCGGCCATTGGCCTGCAAAGGCATGGCCAAACCGGCACCCAAACGTACGCCCAGAGATTCACCAAATTGCCGCTCTGCCTCGACGATGCGGGCCTCTATCATGACCTGCCGAATCGGCACATCCAAGCGCTGAATCAAGGCTTCCACATGCACCAAACGCGAGGGCACATCGGACACAAACAATTGGTTGGTACGCGGATCAAACAACACACTGCCCCGAGCGCTCAACATGCGGCCTGCTACGCCACTGACCCCGCCACCAGGCGCACCGCCTTGCAAGCGCTGCGCCAAATCACCGGCCCGCGCGTGCTTGAGTCGGACAGGCAAGATCTGTAGGGGACTGACGGCCTCCAGGGCCGAGCGGGATTCGAGTTGTTTTCTTTCCCGTGTGGCCCATTCATCTTGGGGCGCCACCCACAGGACCCGGCCGTCCAGACGGTAAGCCAAGCCCTTGGCCTGCAGCACGATGTTCAAGGCTTGGGGCCAAGGCACATCGGACAAGCGCACCGTCACTTGTCCGCCCACGCCCTCGGCGGCCACCAGGTTCAGACCCGAAAAATCGGCGAACACCTGCAACAAGGTTTTGAGGGGCACATCCTGAAAGTTCAAACTGATGACCCGGTCGGCCTTGGGCAAGTTGGCATCTACAGAGGCTGCGGCTGCGGAAACAGCCGGCAGTGAGGGTTCTGGGGATGCGGTGGATGAGGCCGTTTGTGCCATCAGCCCACCGGGGTTGGCACACACCAGCCAGGCCAGCCAAGTCCCAAACCACCCCCCATGAAAACCCAGTGAATTGGTGGTTTTCATGGTGCCCTAACCTCCATCTGAAAGATTTGCACGCGACCAGCGGGGTCTCGCACCTGGATGTCATCCCGCCCGATGCGCCAGACTTTGTGGCCTTCCAGGCTGATTTGTCGCCCCTCTTGCGTGCGAAACCAATGTGCGGCATTGGCCACGACAGCTTCTGCCTGATCGCCCTGGCGCCAGATACCGATCAAGCGCAAGGGCAACATGGGCCAACGCTCCGGTTCGCTCGAAAAGAGAGGTTCTTTGGGCGGGACATCCGCAAGCGCTGTCGAATCGGGCAACACCCCCACGGCCGCCCCTGTGGTTGGCATCGCCACGCTTGGCGCCTCTCGTTCCAGTGGGGGCGTTATCGAAAAAGGCATGTCAAAAACAGATGGCACATTCTTGGGAATCGGCGCCTGCGGCGATGCGGGCAATCCCCCTGCAAACACCGCGTTGTGCGGGATGCTGCCCCCCCTCTCAGGGCTGAACCAGGCGCGCCAAACCACTTCAATGTCCACTTTTTCCTTGTCGGCGCTGGGCACCACCCGCAAACGGTCCATCGACCAGACCGGCCCCATACGGACAAGCGAAGCCCAGGCACCCGCCCAGTTTTCATAGCGGGCCTGCAAGCGCAAGGACATCGCTTGACTTGGCAACGGCGCATGGACCACCTCGCTCACGGGCTGCTTGAACATGAGCTTGACCTGGTGTTGCGCCAAAGTGTTTCGCAAGTAGGCCCACACTTGCTCTTGCTGGTCCAAGCTTGGCAACCGGAGGACGTCTTCGGGCATCAACGGGCCGCTGGCCTTGGGGCGCGGGGTGGGTACTGCAGCCAATTGGGCATGCAAACCCTGCACTTCGCTTTTGAGTTGCGCATGCGCTTGCCAAGTTGGTGCATGCAGCCACACCCCCAAAACCCAAGCCAGCACACAAGCCGTCACGGCAAACCCCCAACGCCGGGCCCACCACCGCCAGCGCGCCTGAAAGCGAATGCCCCAGTCTGGCCCGCCCAAGCCCCAAGAAAGCCATTGGGCTTGCAGCCATGCCCGCGTGTTCATGGTGTCGCCCCTTTGGCCATGGTGTTTGCAGCTGCAGCCATGGGCATGAAGGTGGGCCATGGACTGACCCAGACGAAATCAAGCCCCGCAGCATCTTTCCAACTGTCCTGATCGGATCCACCTCGGACAGAAACGCTGGTTTGGCGCACCCGTTCGGTAAGAGGTGTGTTTGGGGCCAGGCTCTTGACAGAACTTGGGGCCATAGAGCGGGCCTCATGAGGTAACACATGGGGTGTGACATTGGCGGCAGTCGACGCAGCCACCGACTCAGGCCAGGCCGCTTGCAACTGGCTCGTCAAGCGGTGCCGAGAGGCGCTCAAGGCGTCAAAGTTGCGACTCCAGCCGCTGAGCTCCAATTTCCCGGGCTCCAGTTGCAAACGCACCAGTCGCCAAGAACCCTCTAGGGCCTCGCTGAGCATGGCTTGGTTGAGGGCCGTCCAAGCTTGGTGTTGTGCTGAAACTTGGCGAAGGTGTTGGGCTTGCAGTCGGCTGTTTTCGCGTGCCGCAACCTGTTGCTTCTCAAGCTTCAACTGTTGGTTGACCTCGCCCCACTGGGCCTGCAAATGGGATTGTTTCAAGCGCAAACCTTGCAAGGATCTCTCCATCCCATACAAGCTCGCTCCAGCCATCAAGGTCCCCACCGCAAGGCCCGCCAGCGAGGTGAGGATGCGGTGCCGCCTTCTGCGCTGCTGGTGAAGCGCCGGGTAGTTCAGCAGATTCCAGGACAAGCTCATGTCCAGGCTTTCAATGCCAAACCCGCTGCCACCAGACGAGGTCCGGCCGAGGTTTGCAAGGCCTCTCGCAGTGCAGCATCAAAGCCCGAAGGGTTCACCGTGGCGGCTGCGTTGGCCTGGGCGGACGCAAGCAGTGCCAGGTCAAATTGCCAGTCCTGCGCGGGACGTGTCAACAAAACAGACAGGCCACCAGACAAACAAGAAGCCGCTCTGTGGGCGGCCTGCCACTCCGGCTCCACACTGGCCAACTGCCAGCCCGCACGGCGCACACACTGGTTGAATTGTCCTATGGCACTTTGCGCGCAAGCCACCCACTGCAATTGCGCCACGACGCCATCAGACAGTGGGCCGGCTTGCCAATCAAAGCTGACCTCTTGAGGCTCCAGGCCCAAAGCACGCGCGGCCTCCAGTTGAACTTCGGCTTCACATGCTGAGGCTCCACAAGCCAGTGGAACGGTCAACACACCACTGACCACTTGCGCCATGGGCAAACCCATGTTGACACGGTGTCGGCCCTGAAACGCACCACGGGAGGCGCCACTTTGACGCAATCCATGGGACACGCCCAAGACACTCTGATCTTCCAAATCGCCTGCGACGTACTGAACTGTGTGCACGCCCATCAATGGCGAGCCCTCTTTGCCCAGGCCCAGCAGAAACCAACCCTTCTGTGCAGGTGCCAAGCCCCAAGCTTGCTTGACGGCTCGCGTTCGCAGCCGCTGCTGAAGCCATAACGCCAACTGCATGCCTTGCCCCTTTGAGAAGTCTTCAAAAGTCTGTCCGGACATGTTTTGTAACATGAATACGGGTTTTGATCTGATTTTTTGAAAACCATATAACTCATTTATTTGAATGGACAGGCGATGCCAGGCGTGTACTTTTTTATAATGTGCAGCCGCCTGTACTTTGCAGTCTGCCCCCAGCACACACCCTATGCCCACCAAAGACAAGCCAGCAATAACGCCCCAAAACCGCTCCAACGCCGACGCATCCGCGGGTTGGGTGGCGTTGATTTTCAAGGTGGTTGTTTGGGCCGCAGGTTTGCTGGCCGCAGGTCTGGCCAGCCTCTTGTTGGTGGTGGGTGTGGCCATGGTCATGGCCTACCCCAACCTGCCCGATATTTCTGACCTGGCCAACTACAAACCCAAATTGCCGCTTCGGGTGTTCACGGCCGATGGCCAGTTGATGGGCGAGTTCGGCGAAGAGCGCCGCAACCTTACCCCCATCAAAGAGATTCCCAAAGTCATGAAAGACGCGGTTTTGTCGATCGAAGACAACCGGTTTTACCAACACGGTGGCGTCGACTACCTGGGCATTTTGCGGGCAGGCGTTGCCAACATGGGCCGCCTCAAAAGCCAAGGGGCATCCACCATCACCATGCAGGTGGCCCGCAATGTTTACCTCTCGTCTGAGAAAACCTACACACGCAAAATTTATGAAATTTTGTTGACCTACAAACTGGAGCATCTGCTGACCAAAGACCAGATTCTGGAGATCTACATGAACCAGATCTTCTTGGGCAACAGGGCGTATGGCTTTGCCTCGGCTTCCGAGGCTTACTTTGGCAAACCCCTCAAAGACATCACCATCGCAGAAGCTGCCATGCTGGCGGGTCTGCCCAAAGCGCCCTCGGCCTTCAACCCCATCGTCAACCCCAAACGCGCTCGCTCGCGTCAGCTCTACATCATCGAGCGCATGGAGGAAAACGGCTACATCACCTCCAAACAGGCTGTGTTGGCCAAAGCCGAACCCTTGCGCCTTCGGTCTGCCGCCGACAAGAAAAATCTGCACGCTGAATTTGTGGCTGAGACTGTGCGGCAAATGGTCTATTCGCAGTACGGCGAAGAGACCTACACACGTGGCATCAACGTCTACACCACCGTGCAATCGGCCGAACAAATGGCCGCTTACAGAGCGCTGCGACAAGGCCTGATGGACTTTGAACGCCGACAGGTTTACCGCGGCCCAGAAAAATTCATCCAACTGCCCAACGACCCGAAATTGGCCGAAGACGCCATCGATGACGCCTTGGAAGACCACCCGGACAATGGCGACGTGATGTCTGCAGTGGTGCTGCAGGCATCCCCCACCAAAGTGGTGGTGGTTCGCCAAAACAGCGAGCAAATCACCATCACGGGCGCTGGACTGACACCGGCGCAATCCGGCTTGTCTGACAAAGCCCCCTCTGCCAAGCAAATCCGCAAAGGCGCCGTGATCCGGATTGTTCAAGCGGCCAATGGCAACTGGGAAATCACGCAGTTGCCCGAAGTCGAGGGCGGCCTGGTCGCCATGACGCCACAAACCGGCGCCATTCGTGCTTTGGTGGGGGGGTTCGACTTTGCCAAAAACAAGTTCAACCACGTCACCCAAGCTTGGCGCCAACCGGGTTCGAGTTTCAAGCCCTTCATCTATTCGGCCTCACTCGAGGCGGGCCTGCGTCCGGCCACCATGATCAACGACTCGCCGCTGTTTTTTGATGGCGGCGTGACCGGCGGCCAACCTTGGGAGCCGAAAAACTACGACGGCAAATTCGATGGCCCGATGAGCATGCGCACCGGCTTGGCCAAATCGAAAAACATGGTGTCCATTCGCATTTTGCAATCCGTCGGACCCCGCGCCGCCCAGGAATGGGTCACGCGTTTCGGTTTTGACGAAGACAAGCACCCGCCCTACCTCACCATGGCGCTGGGTGCAGGCTCTGTGACGGTGATGCAAATGGCCACGGGTTATTCGGTGTTTGCCAATGGCGGCTATCTGGTGCGCCCCCACCTGATCACCCGGATCACCGACTACAAAAACCGGGTCCTGGTGGAGAGCCCACCCCAAGCCCCTGGCGAGGACGTGCCACGCGCCATTCCCGAACGCAATGCCTTTGTGATGAGCAGCTTGCTGCAAGAAGTCACGCGATCGGGCACTGCAGCTCGGGCGCAATCGATGCTGAAAAGGCAAGATGTCTATGGCAAAACAGGCACCACCAACGATGCCATGGATGCTTGGTTTGCAGGTTACCACCCCAACATGGCCGCTGTGGTCTGGATCGGTTACGACACCCCGCGCAAATTGGGTGACCGCGAAACCGGTGGCGGCCTGAGTTTGCCGGTCTGGATCAAATTCATGGAGACCGCTTTGCAAAGCCAGCCATCGACCACACTGCGTGTGCCAGAAGGTGTGGTGCAATCTGGCGGAGACTGGGCTTACGCCGAGTTCACAGGCGATGCCGGAGTCAACGCATTGGGCATGGAGCCAGGTGGCGGTGGATCCAAAGCCAGCAGCATGCCACCTGTCGAAGAAAAAAGGCGCATCCTGGACTTGTTCCGCCAGTGAGCTTTCTCCCTGGCGCCAGGCGCGTCAGGGCTTGAACAACAGCGCGCGCCCCGACTGCTCGGATGCATAGCGAGACAAACTCTGCCAAAACTCACCTTGGCCCTTGGTGTCTTGCCAAACCGTGCCGTCGAACTTGTAGTGGAACCCCCCGCAGCGTGCGGCCAGCCAAACCTCGTGCAGGGGCTTTTGCAAATTGACGATGATTTGGCTGCGGTTGGCGAAGGTTAAGGTGACCATGCCCCCCACCCGCTGGTTGTCAATGTCCACATCGGCATCGTCGTTCAGCAGGTCGCAGCTGTTTTCTATCCCAGCCAGCAGGCGTTCAGCCTGGTCCAAAAATTCGAGGTCGGTCATTACAATCGCTGCATGTTGAAGGTACCGAAGATTCTAGTCACCACGCTTGTCCTTGTTGGCAGTGCGGCCGTATTGAGCGGCTGTGGCCAAAAGGGCCCCTTGCGCGCGCCTGATTCACCCGCCTCTGTCAACCGGGCCACCTTGCCCCAGTCACTCAACCCTTGGCACGATCCGTCTTCAACTTCCACCCAACGCCGGGCACCCGAAAGATCGACCGCACCCTCGGTGGCGCCCGACACCCTCTTTTTGATCTCACCTTCGGCCTCTGATGCCGTCACACGATGAACGCCCCTGCTGCTTCCCACACCTTGCCCGGACACCCGCACATCGTCTACCAAAACAATGGGCTGATGGTGGAAGGCGTGCGCTTGTCTGACCTGGCCCAAGAGTACGGCACGCCTTTGTTTGTCTATTCCAAAGCCGCCATGTTGTCGGCGCTGGCCGCCTACCAGCGCGGCTTTGCCGGCCGGAAAGCACAAATTTGCTATGCCATGAAGGCCAACTCCAGCCTGGCGGTGTTGCAGGTTTTTGCCGATGCCGGATGCGGCTTTGACATCGTCTCTGGCGGTGAACTGGCCCGTGTGCTGGCCGCAGGCGGCGACCCTGCCAAAGTGATTTTTTCGGGCGTCGGCAAAACCCGCGCAGAAATGCAGCAAGCGCTTCAAATCGGCATTGGTTGCTTCAATGTGGAGAGCGAAGCCGAACTGGATGTGCTCAGCCAAGTGGCCGTCAAGGCAGGCAAACGGGCCCCGGTCAGCCTGCGCGTGAACCCCAACGTTGACCCCAAGACGCACCCTTACATTTCAACAGGCCTCAAAGGCAACAAATTTGGCATCGCGCACGAAGACACGCTGCGCGCCTACCGCCACGCCGCGAGTTTGCCGGGTCTGCACGTCGTGGGCATCGATTGCCACATCGGCTCGCAAATCACCGAAACCACGCCTTATCTGGACGCGATGGACCGCGTGCTGGACTTGGTTTCAGAAATTGAAGCGGCAGGCATTCCGATCCACCACATCGATTTTGGGGGTGGTTTGGGCATCAATTACAACGGCGACACACCGCCTGAGGCCGATGCCCTGTGGGCCCAACTCTTGGCCAAGCTCGATGCCCGCGGCTACGGCCAGCGGCAACTCATGATCGAGCCAGGTCGCTCCTTGGTGGGCAATGCCGGCGTGTGCCTGACCGAAGTCATGTACCTCAAGCCCGGCGAACAAAAGAACTTCTGCATCGTCGATGCCGCCATGAACGACCTGCCCCGCCCCGCCATGTACCAAGCCTTTCACCAGATCGTGCCCGTGTCGCCGCGCAACGCGGCCGATGGTGGCGACAGCGTGGTGTACGACGTGGTGGGTCCGGTGTGTGAAAGCGGCGACTGGATCGGCCGCGACCGACAACTTGTGGTGCAAGCTGGCGACACGCTGGCGGTGCTCTCCGCTGGCGCCTATTGCATGAGCATGGCCAGCAACTACAACACGCGTGGACGCGCCGCCGAGATCCTGGTCGATGGCGCCAAGGCCCATCTCATTCGCCAACGCGAGTCGGCATTTGACACATTTGCGCTGGAGCAGTTGGTCTAAGCACCCTGTTCAGATTGGCCTGCGCATTTTCAGCAAACGCCAGCCCAACAAGCCCGCCAAAATGGCGGCATACACCAGCACCTCGTCAAAGTCCTGCTTGCCCGCACGCATCCACCAAAAGTGCAGCACGGCCAGCACGGCCACCAAATAAACGCCCCGGTGCAGCCACTGCCAACGCCGGCCACCCAGCCAGCGCATGGCTCGGTTAAAAGAAGTCGCGGCCAGCGCGAGCAAGATCACAAAGGCACTGAAACCCAACCAAATGAAGGGGCGTTTGACGATGTCTTGCAGCGTGTCCGCCAGATCAAAGCCCATGTCAAACCAGGCATAACTCAGCATGTGCAGGCTGGCATAAGCAAACACCAACAGGCCCAACATGCGCCGAAACCTGGCCAACTCGGGCCAACCCAAAAGGGTTCGCAAAGGGGTCACGGCCAACACAACACACAAGCCACGCAAGGTCCAGTCGCCAGTGGCCCGAATCAAGGCCTCTGCAGGGTTAGCGCCCAATTGGTCTTGCACCGTCTGCAGCACCAACCAGGCCAAGGGCATCAAACCCACCAGCAACAACGCCCACCAAGCGGCCGGGTGACGCAGCGCCGCCCTCATGTCCTCAAAAAAATGGCTGGTTTGTGCATCAGAAGAACTTTTTCAAGTCCATGCCCGCATACAACTGACCCACCTGTGTTTCGTAGCCATTGAACATCAGGGTCTTGCGCTTTTTGGCCAACAAACCGTCTTCGCCAATGCGCCGCTCGGTGGCCTGACTCCAACGCGGGTGGTCCACCAAGGGGTTGACGTTGGAATAAAAGCCATATTCTTGGGGGGCCGATTTTTCCCAAGAGATCACCGGCTGTTTGTCGGTGAAGCGGATCTTGACCAAACTCTTGCCACTTTTGAAACCATACTTCCATGGCACCACCAAACGCAGGGGTGCGCCGTTTTGCTTGGGCATGACCTCACCGTACATGCCAAACGCCAACATGGTCAACGGGTGCATGGCCTCGTCCATGCGCAGCCCCTCCAAATAAGGCCAATCCACCACGCCACCCCGCACTCCGGGCATGGTTTTCGGGTCGGCCAAAGTCACAAATTCCACGTACTTGGCGCCTGGCAAAGGCTCCACGCGGCGAATCAAATCGGCCAACGAGTAACCCACCCAAGGGATCACCATGGACCATCCTTCGACACAACGCAGGCGGTAAATGCGCTCTTCCATGGCGCCCCACTTCATGATGTCCTCCAAATTCACGCGACCGGGCTTCTTGACCAAGCCTTCGATCTCGACGCTCCACGGCTCCGTTTTGAGCGTGTGCGCCCGCTTGGCCGGATCGGCTTTGTCGGTGCCAAACTCGTAAAAATTGTTGTAGGTCGTCGCGTCTTTGTAGGGCGTCAATTTGTCCATGACCACCCCACCTGGCAGCTTGGTGGGCACAGAAACCAGGGGCGGCAACTGCCCCGGCCGGGCCATCTGCGCCCGCGCATCGCGCATACCCCAAGCGGCCAATGCCAAGCCCGCCGAACCCATGGCCGCTTGGCGAATCAGCGCCCTTCGCTGCAAATAGACCGCCTCTGGGGTGATCTCACTGGGCACTGGGTGCTGAAAACCAGCTCGGGAAGATAAGAAGATCATGTTTTAACCTTTAAAGTCACGCTGTGATTGTGAACTTTTCAACCGCTGCCTGCACAATCCTCCGATTTCCAAGATCATTTCCACGCGGGCTTGGGCGGTCAATCCTTGTTTGGAAGTACAAGGCCAATACCCCTATGACTTGGACCTCTGAATGACCCGTCCTTCTGACATCACGATCGAGGTCGTCGACGACGACAACGATTTGCGCAACACCTTGGTCATGGTGCTGCGCGCACAAGGCTTTAAAGTGCGTGCACACCACTCAGGTCCAGCCTATTTGTCGGCAGAACGCTCCAATGGACTTCGGTTGATGCTGCTGGACGTTCGTATGCCTTTCATGTCCGGCTTGAAGTTGCATGCAGAAATTCGGCGCTCGGGTGACCTGTTGCCGGTGATCTTCATGAGCGGTGAGAACTTGCCCCATGAAGTCAGGGACGACCCCGAACCAGACGCTGTCGCTTTTCTTTGGAAACCTTTCAGGACCCAACAGCTGCTGCAGGCCATTGAATTGGCTGTCCAGTCTTACAAGACTTGAATGCACAAGGGGCCCTCAGGCCCCTTGATTTTTCAGAGTGTGCCGTAGCTGTGCAAACCGCTGAGGAACATGTTCACGCCCAAGAAAGCAAAGGTCGTGATGCCCAGGCCCACCAGCGCCCACCAAGCGGCCACGGTGCCGCGCAAGCCCTTCATCAGGCGCATGTGCAGCCAGGCGGCATAGTTCAGCCAGACGATCAGGGCCCAAGTCTCTTTCGGGTCCCAGCTCCAGTAACCGCCCCAGGCCTCGGCCGCCCACAAGGCGCCCAGCACGGTCGCGATAGTGAAGAAAGCAAAGCCCACGGCGATGGATTTGTACATCACATCGTCGAGGATTTCATAAGACGGCAAACGCTCGGCGATGCGTCGGCGGCCCATCAAAATGCCCGCCACGATGAAGGCGGACACCCCAAAGTAAACCATCCAATAGCTGCTGGTCTGGTCGTTGGCCGATTGGCGGAACACCACCGGCTCAAAGCACAGCACAATGCCCAGCAACCACAAGGGTGCCAGCTTGTACCAACGGGTCTCGGTCGCTTGTTGTTTGATCAGGTAAGCAAAGGCCACCATGGCTGCCAAGGCAAAGGTGCCGTAACCAATGAAGTTGGCCGGAACGTGGACCTTCATCCACCAGCTCTTGAGGGCGGGCACCAAGGGTTGAATCTCGTGGGCTTCACGCACCAGCGTGTACCAAAGCAAAAAGCCCACCGCCGCACTCACCACCAACATGACGAATGCGCCCAGAGCACGGGTCTTGTATTGCGCTTCGTAGTACAGGTAAAACGCCGCCGTCATCCAGCAAAACATGATGAAGACTTCGTACAAGTTGCTCACCGGGATGTGCCCGATGTCGGGGCCCAACTGGTGGCTTTCGTACCAGCGCACCAAGGTACCGATCAGGGCCAGGCCCACCGCCACCCAAGCCATGCGCGAGCCCAAAGACTCCATCGCGTCGGCCTGACCGCGAATGAATATGCCCGCCCAATAAAAAACGGTGCTGATGAAAAACAGCATGCTCATCCAAAGGATGGCCGACTGGCTGGACAAGAAATACTTCAGCAAGAACACCTGCTCGGATCGGGCCAGATCCCCCTGATACAGGTAGATGGCCCACAAAGACAAGCCCGTCACCACCAACATCAAAGTGCGCAAAGGGCGCCAAAACCAGGCCAACCAAATGGCCGCAGGCAAGCTGCCGATCAGGATGGCCTGCTCGTAAACGTCCATGGCGTGCTGGTAGCGGGTGAAGGCAAACACCGTACCCAACAGCGCCAACAGGGCAAAGCCCCAATCCAGCGCCGAGCGGCTGGAAAAATAGCCCGGATTCAAAGTGACAGTCGTCATGGTGTTTTCTCGGAGCGGCCCAACAATCGGGCGGTCAGTTGGTCAAATTCACGGTCAACGTCCATGGTCTTGCGGTTGGACGACAAAGCCATGCTCGCTTGGGCACCACCGCCTTGCGGCGACAGCCAGACCCACAAGCGACGGTCTCGAACATACAGCATTGCAAAAATACCCAAGATCAAAAGGGCACAACCCAGGTAAACAATGGACTGGCCGGGCGCCCGGGCCACCTGGAACACACTGGCTTGCACCTGCTTGAAATCCTTGAGCAAAAACGTCATGGGCGCAGGGTAAAACGGCGCATCCGACAGCGCCAGCACCGCCTGTGTCATGAAGCCCTGCACTTGCTCTGGTGGCATCGGTTTGGCGCCCGCTTGCTCGCGCGCCACGGCGTCCAGTTCGAACAAGGCGCCGTTCAAAATGCGGACAAACATTTCACCTGCACGGGCGCGCTCAGCCTCGGGCACATTGGACTCCAAAAAATCCGCCAAGGCCTGCAAGCCCGAAACCTGCTTGCCCTGCACCTGCTCCAAACCGGCAAACAAGCCCAAAGACCGGGCTGCCGAATCGGCCAGTTGCTGGGTCAACTCGGGGCGTTGAGGATCCACCGCCTTGCGGGCGTAACGCTGCACCGCACGATTGCGCAGTTCGGGCGTTTCAAGTGCGGCGCGCAAACGGATGAAACCCGTCAACTCGCTGTTTTCATCGGCCGGAGGACGCAGGTAACGGAAAGGCTCGCTGGGCGTCTCGCGCATGCCCAACAAGAACACGGGCACACCATCACCGGTGTCCACAGGCAACATGTAATTGTTGTATTCGCGCGCTTGGCCTGCGCCATCGCGCAACTTGTAACTCACGCTGGGGCCCACATTGCGCAGCTCTTTGGTTTGCGT
>CANGZO010000008.1 GCA_947458305.1 Comamonadaceae bacterium | reverse complement strand
GGTGTTCAGTTTCATGGGCAAGGCCGAGATGCACCCGCAGCAGGTGCCGTGCTGGATTACGCACACCAACGAGCGCACGCACGAGATCATCCGCTCGGGCTTTGACCGCAGCCCCATGTTCACCGGCAAGATCGAAGGCGTGGGCCCGCGTTATTGCCCGAGTGTGGAAGACAAGATCAACCGCTTTGCCGACAAGGACAGCCACCAGATTTTTCTGGAGCCCGAAGGCCTGACCACCCACGAGTACTACCCCAACGGCATCTCGACCAGCTTGCCGTTTGACATCCAGTACGACCTGGTGCGCTCGATGAAGGGTCTGGAAAACTGCCACATCCTCAGGCCCGGTTACGCGATTGAATACGACTACTTTGACCCCCGCTCATTGAAGAACAGTTTTGAGACGCGCCAGATCAACGGCTTGTTCTTTGCGGGGCAGATCAACGGCACGACCGGTTACGAAGAAGCTGCGGCCCAGGGTTTGTTTGCCGGCATCAACGCCGCTCTGCAATGCCGGGGCGAAGCCGCCTGGACGCCCGCACGCGACCAAGCTTATTTGGGTGTGCTGGTGGATGACCTGGTGACCCAGGGCGTGACCGAGCCTTACCGCATGTTCACCAGCCGGGCCGAGTTCCGGTTGCAGTTGCGTGAAGACAATGCCGATGCGCGCCTGACCGAAGTGGGGCGGCAAATGGGCTTGGTGGATGACGCCCGCTGGGATGCCTTTAGCCGCAAACGCGATGCTGTTTCACGTGAAACAGAGCGTCTGAAATCCACTTGGGTGAACCCGCGCAACCTGCCTGCGGCCGAGTCCGAGCGGGTGCTGGGCAAGGCCATTGAGCACGAGCACAACCTGTTCGATTTGCTGCGAAGACCGAATGTGAGCTACCCCGCGCTGATGTCGCTGGATGGTGGCCGCATGGCCAGTGCCGATGTTTCACGTGAAACGCTGGGTGACTTGAGCCCTTCGGTGATTGAGCAGGTGGAGATCGCCGCCAAGTATTCTGGCTACATCGACCGCCAAAAAGGGGAGGTGGAGCGGGCTGCGTTTTACGAACACCTGCGCCTGCCCGAGAGTTTGGACTACATGCAGGTGTCGGCACTGTCGATTGAGGCGCGCCAAAAGCTGGCCAAGCACCGCCCCGAAACCCTGGGTCAGGCCTCGCGCATTTCGGGCATCACACCCGCCAGCGTGTCCCTGCTCTTGATTCACCTGAAGAAGGGTGGCTTCAAAGGTTTCATGCAAGCCGCAGAAGATCGTGTTGAGATGGGTGTGCAGGCATGAGCGTGAATTTGGAAGAGGGCCTGCGCTCGGGTGCGCAAGCCTTGGGCTTGGCTTTGTCGGATGCGCAAATCCAGCACCTGTTGGGCTATGCGGCGCTGATCCAGAAATGGAACAAGGTCTACAACCTGACCGCGCTGCGCGACCCGGCGGACATGCTCACGCACCACCTGTTGGACAGCTTGACCGCCATCGCCCCCTTGCGTCGGCACACCCACGGCCAAACCATTAAGGTATTGGACGTGGGTTCTGGAGGTGGTTTGCCCGGGGTTGTCTTGGCCATTTGCATGCCCGAGTTGAGCGTGAGTTGTGTGGATACGGTGGCCAAGAAAGCCGCGTTTGTGCAGCAGGTGGCGGTGAGCCTGAAGCTGCCCAACTTGCGCGGTCTGCATGCCCGGGTCGAGTCCCTGACCGATCCGTACCAAGTCATTTGCTCCCGCGCATTTGCTTCTTTGCCCGACTTTGTGACCTGGTCTCGTTCGGCCCTGGCCGAGGCCGGGGTGTGGATGGCCATGAAAGGCAAACACCCACAGGGCGAAATTGACGCGTTGCCTGCCGATGTGAAAGTGTTTCACGTGGAACCCTTGACGGTCCCCGGCCTGGATGTTGAGCGCTGTATGGTTTGGATGAAGCCTGAAACCATTTGAATCAGGGGGTGTTTCACGTGAAACACCCCGAAAAGAGGCTGCATCAGCGGGCGGCCCATCACTTACACTCGCAACAACCTCCATAGAAAGAAAGCCCATGTTTTTTGGTATTTCAGATTACGGATCTTTTGTTGCTGCGATTGTTTTGTTTTTGGCCATTCCTGGTCCTGGCAATCTGGCCTTGATCACCTCCACCGGCAAAGGCGGAATTGCTGGGGGGTTGGGCGCCACCTTGGGTGTGATTGCAGGTGACCAGGTGTTGATGTGGATGGCCGTGGCGGGGGTGGCTACGGTGTTGGCCACTTACCCGGCGGCATTTGTGGCTGTGCAGTGGGTGGGTGCTTTGTATTTGGCTTGGTTGGGTTGGATGATGTTGATGGCCAAGCCGGGCGATGCCCCCGTCTTGAACATTCGCCCTCGTCAGTATTTTCAACAGGCGTTGGCCATCACCTTGCTCAACCCCAAAGCGATTGTTTTTTACATGGCATTCTTTCCTTTGTTTGTTGACCCCAGCGTTCATCGGGGTTGGATCAGTTTTGCCGTGATGGCCGCAACCATTGCTTTTCTGACTTTTCTGTATGGCTTGGGCATGACCTTGTTGACATTCCATCTGGCCTCGCGCATGCGTGCAAACCCCCGCATTGGACGCTGGTTGGAGAAGCTGGCGGGCATTTTTCTCATTGGTTTTGGCGTCAAGTTGGCCATTTCCAAATAAATTGGACGACTCACCACCATGGCCAAAATCATCTGCATTGCCAACCAAAAAGGCGGCGTTGGCAAAACCACCACCACGGTCAATCTCGCCGCAGGCCTGGCCAAGTTGTCACAAAGGGTTTTGTTGGTGGACCTGGATCCACAGGGCAATGCCACCATGGGTTCGGGCATCGACAAACGAGAAGTCGAACTCAGTGTTTACGACGTCTTGCTCGAGTCGGCATCGGTCAAAGAAGCGGTGGTCAAAGCTGACAAGTGCGGGTACGACGTGCTGAGCGCCAACCGCGAACTGGCAGGTGCCGAGGTCGAGCTGGTGCAGTTGGCACACCGGGACCAGCGCTTGCGGTCTGCCCTGGCTGAGGTGGATGCCGACTATGACTTCGTGTTGATCGATTGCCCACCGTCCTTGTCCATGCTTACGCTCAATGGCCTGTGTTCGGCCCACGGCGTGATCGTACCCATGCAGTGCGAGTACTTTGCGCTGGAAGGTCTGACGGACCTGGTCAACACCATCAAGCAGGTGCATGCCAACTTGAACAAAAACTTGAAGATCATTGGCCTTCTGCGCGTCATGTTTGACCCGCGCATCACCTTGCAAGTGCAGGTGAGCGATCAGCTCAAGGCGCACTTTGGCAACAAGGTGTTTGACACCGTGATCCCGCGCAATGTGCGCTTGGCCGAAGCCCCCAGCTATGGCTTGCCCGGTGTGGTGTTTGACCCCTCGGCCAAAGGCAGTCAAGCCTATGTCGAATTTGCCCGTGAGTTGGTGCAGCGCGCACCATCGCTCTGAATGTCCGCTACCGTGTTGATCTTGCCCGGCTGGCAGGGCAGCGGCCCTGAGCATTGGCAAATGCGCTGGGCACATTTGCATGCGTACACCGTGGTCGAACAAAACGATTGGCTGAACCCTCTGAGGGGGGATTGGATGGCGCGCTTGGACGAAGCCGTCATTGATGCACCCGGCCCTGTGGTGCTGGCGGCGCACAGTTTGGGCTGTATTTTGGTGGCGGCTTGGGCCGCGGTGTCGCGGCACACCGACCGTGTGCGGGGGGCTTTGTTGGTGGCGCCAGGCGACACCGAGGTGCCCCATATGCGCGACCGCTTGCCCGGTTGGTCACCGGTGGTGCGCCAGCGCTTGCCCTTTCCAAGCGTGCTGGTGGGCAGCCTGGACGACCCCTATTGTTCGCCAGAGCGTGCTCAGCGCTTTGCCCGAGACTGGGGTGCACAGTGGTTGAGCCTGGGCACAGCGGGGCACATCAATGCCGAATCTTCTTTGGGCGATTGGCCGCAAGGCCATGCCCTTTTGCAAACACTCTTGAAGGATTGACCATGGTCACCAAAAAACCCAAAGGTCTTGGCCGAGGACTTGAAGCCTTGTTGGGCCCGACGGTCGAAGACGCACCGGACACCGCGTCATATGCCGAAAGCGGCTTGCCTAGCCAACTCAAGTTGGACCAGATGGTGCCCGGCATGTACCAACCACGCACCCGCATGGACGAGGGTGCTTTGTACGAGTTGGCCGAGTCGATCAAGTCCCAGGGCATCATGCAGCCGATCTTGGTGCGCCAGCTGAAGGAGGGTGAACACGCGGGCAAGTACGAGATCATCGCGGGCGAGCGGCGTTTTCGGGCTTCGCGCCTGGCGGGCCTGGAGTCCGTCCCCGTTTTGGTGCGCGATGTGCCCAATGAAGCCGCCGCGGCCATGGCGCTCATCGAAAACATCCAGCGCGAAGACCTCAATCCTTTGGAGGAGGCCCAAGGCCTGCAACGTCTGATCAAAGAGTTTGGGCTTACTCACGAAGCTGCTGCGCAGGCGGTGGGCCGCTCGCGCAGCGCGGGCAGCAACCTGTTGCGCCTGCTCAATTTGGCCGAGCCGGTGCAAGCCATGCTCATGGCGGGTGACTTGGACATGGGCCATGCGCGTGCGTTGTTGTCCCTCGAAAAAGCGACCCAAATCACTGCAGCCAACCAGATCACCGCCCGCAAGATGTCTGTGCGAGAGGCCGAAAGCCTGGTCAAAAAACTGGGGGCCGAATTCAATTTGGTGACGCAAAAGCCCAAAAAGGAAAAGTCTCGGGACATCCGCCGCATCGAAGAAGAGTTGTCCGATCTGCTGATGGCCGAGGTCGAAGTGCGCATCAAGAAGCGGGTCAAACGTCTGGGCCGCATGGAAGAGCTGGGCGAGTTGAGCATTCAGTTTGGTTCGCTCGATGAGCTCAACGGGCTGATTGACAAGCTGCGTCGCTAAGGCTTTAAAAGACCGCGACCATGAAGTGGCGAAAGCTGTCATCGGTTTTTTCAGGGCCCACCGCCTTATGGCGTGCTGGCGTCTTGCCGGACCGTGTGAGCTTGTTCTCGCGCCCCAACATTTTGGTTTTTTACTTGGTGGCGGCGGGCTTAAGCTCTTTGTCGTTTTATGTCAGTCATCCTGGGTATTACGACCCGAATGCGAACTTGGTGTCTACCCTTTTGCTCTTCGGGCTGATTCCCTTGGCTTGGCATCCGCGCTGGTATGGGTTGGTGGTGCACGTGTCCACCTTGGCCAATTTGATACTGATCACTTACATCGCCGTTCAAACTGGCGGTGTGAACTCGATCGCCATGGTCTGGCTCAATGTGGTGGCCTTGCCTGTGCTGTTGTTGTTGAACACGCGTTCGGCCTTGTTTTGGATCGCTGTTGTCTTGGCCACTGTTTCGGCTTTGTTTGCGGCCATGCACCTGGGTTGGGTGAACAGCCACAACCACAGTAGCCTGGAGGCCTTGCCTTGGACTTGGATGAACCAAATCATGGCTTTGGCCAATTTGATGTTGGGTATCCGTTTGCATGACCATTTGCATGACCAGCAGTTGCAACACTTGCAACAGAGAAACCAAGAAATCAAAGCAACCCACCAAGCCTTGTTGCAGGCGCAAGCGCACAAGGACAATTTTGTGGCCGCTGTCGGCCATGAGCTGCGCACACCCATGAACGCCATTTTGGGCTTCAACGGTTTGTTGCGCCAAGAATTGGCCGATGAGCCAGAACAAGTGGCCGTGGTGGACCACATTCGCCGGTCCACTGACCATTTGTTGCAAGTCGTCAATGACATACTGGACTTTTCGCAGCTGCAAGCGGGCAAGATGCCCTTGTTCCCGGTCGATTTCGAGTTGGCAGCATTGGCAGAAGAAGCCTTGTCTGGCCAACGCGCCAAGGCCACCGAAAAAGGCTTGCAGCTGAGTGTGCACATCGATCCTGCGTTGCCATCACGCCTGCATGCCGACCGTCATCGTTTGCTGCAAATTCTGCGCAACTTGTTGATCAATGCGCTCAAGTTCACCGAATGCGGCGAGGTCAGCTTGCGGATTGCGGCCCAAGGCCAGTTTTTGCGCTGCGAAGTCAGCGACACCGGTTGTGGTGTCGCACCTGCCAGGCAGGCGCATATTTTTCGGCGCTTTGAACATGCGGATGTCCAGACCACCCGAACCCATGGCGGCACAGGGCTGGGCCTGTCGATTTGCGAGAAGTTGGTGCATCTGCAGGGCGGGCAAATTGGGGTGAAAAGCCAAATCGGACAAGGCGCGCAATTTTGGTTTGAGGTGCCCTTGCGAGCCGCCGTTGATGCGGCCCCCGAGCCCGTCTTCGCACCCCTTGAAGTGGGGAACGAGGTGCTGCGAATTTTGGTGGTCGACGACAACGCCATCAACCTGATGGTGGCCCGCCTGCAGTTGCAAAAATGTTGGCCTCATGCGCAAGTGGTCACGGCCGACAGCGCAGCGGCGGCGTTGGCGTTGTTGGCCGAAACGGTGTTCGACGTGGCCTTGGTGGACATGGTCATGCCCGACATGGACGGTTTGCAGTTGACGCAAGCGATTGGTCAGCGTTTCCCGGACAAGGCGGTGCAGATGCCCATCATCGCGTTGACGGCCAATACCAACCCAGTGGACCGTGAGCGTTGTTTGGATGCGGGCATGTGCGACGTACTGAGCAAGCCCATGGACATGACCAGTTTGGCACACAGTGTGACGCTCCATGTGCAATTGGCCAAGAGGGCGGTCGAATGAGCGAGAACGCCCAGCACAAGCCGGCATCAGCATGGATGCGCCGGCTGATGTCATTGTTGCCAAGCTCCTTCCGTGAGGGGAAGTTGACCTACCTGTTCTGTTTTGTGAACTTGGTGATCGTTTTGTCGTTGGTTTTTTCGGTCATCAGCCCTTATCCGTATGCCACGCCGATGTTTTTGTCGTTCGCAGCATTCTTGGTGCTTTTGTTGTGCATGGTGCATTGGGGCTTGTCGCTGGCATGGGCGGTGCACTTGGGCAGCGGTGCAGCCAGTGTGCTGTTGTTGTACGCCATCGCGGTGGCCGGCGGTAGTTTTTCGCCCCGCATGACCTGGTTGATGGTGTTGCCTGTCACACCTTTTTATGTGTTGGGCCGCAAGGCGGGCACCGCGTGGTTGCTCATGGCGTTGCTCTTACAAGTGCTGATTACTGCGCTCACGGGTTTGGAGATTTGGCCGGCGTTGGCCTTGGGTTCACAGCACGCCTTTTCTTCCTGGGCCACGGCTTCCGTGGCCACGGGTGTCTTGCTCATCGTGCCTTTGTTGTACGCACGCCTGTATCAAAAGGCTTTGGCGCAAAGCATGCGCGACCAGCAGGCGCTGGAGCTTAAGAAAAATGAGTTGGAGCACACCTTGCTCATGCGCGAGCATTTTGTGGCCACGGTCAGCCATGAACTCAGAACGCCGATGAATGCCATTTTGGGCTTCAATGCCTTGTTGTTGTCGCGTGTCCAAGGCCACCCAGAAGCCCGCAAGGTGCTCATCCACACCCAACAATCGGCCGACCACTTGATGACGGTGATCAACGACATTTTGGATTATTCCCAATTGGAGGCGGGCGAATTGGCGGTCCAGCAAGAGCGTTTTGAATTGCGCCAAACGGTCACACACGCGTTTGAGCTCTTTCAGCCTCGCGTGAAAAGCATGGACATTGATTACCGCATGGTGATGGACGAGGACTTGCCCATTTGGGTCAACACCGACCGGCACCGCTTGATGCAGGTGTTGGTCAATTTTTTGGGCAATGCCCTCAAGTTCACCCACCAAGGCGCGGTCACATTGCGTGTGCAATGGCAAAACCCGGGAGTGGTGTTTTCCGTCGAAGACACGGGTATCGGCATTGCGCCAGACAGGCAAGCGCAGGTGTTCAAACGCTTCAGCCAAGCCGAAGACGACACTCAGGTTTTGTATGGGGGCAATGGTCTGGGTTTGGCCATATCACGCCGCTTGGCCGAACTGCTGGGGGGCGAGATTGGGTTTGAAAGCGAGCCTGGCAAAGGCTCACGGTTCTGGTTGAAGTTGCCCTTGAAGACCGAGTCGGCGCCGCTCAAAAAAGGCGGGGCTGCGGCCAGACTGCAGACCGCCCAAATGCCTTGGCGTTTTTTGATCGTTGACGACCACCGGGTCAACTGTCTCTTGGTGCAGCAGGTGCTGAAATACGCGTGGCCCTTGTGTCAAACGGTGGAGGTGGGCAATGGCCAAGAGGCGCTGCAGGCACTGCAGCAGCAGCCCTTCGATTTGGTTTTGATGGACATGGTCATGCCGGTCATGGATGGTATCGATGCCACAGGCTTGATCCGCCAACACGACGTGGAGCGCATCCGGCAAGTGCCTGTGTTGGGGTTGACGGCCAATGTCAACTCGCTCGATTTGAAACGCTTCGAGGCCGCAGGCCTGAACGATCTGATGCTCAAACCTTTTGAACCGACCGAGTTGTGTCACCGGGTGGAGCCTTTGTTGCTGGCAAAAGGCGGTGCCGCATGAAAGGCCTTTGGCGCGACGTTTCCGTGCCCACCGTGGTCGCTGGATTTGTGGCGGTGTTGGTGGGCTTCACCAGTTCGGCGGCGATTGTGTTTTCGGCCGCGCAGGCCTTGGGGGCCAGCCCAGAACAAATGGTGTCCTGGATGTGGGCTTTGGGCATTGGCATGGGCGTGACCAGTTTGGGTTTGAGCCTGTGGTATCGCTTGCCGGTTTTGACCGCGTGGTCCACGCCGGGTGCAGCGGTGTTGGCCGTGAGTCAGGGCGTGACGTTGCCGGAGGCCACAGGGGCTTTCATGGTGTGCGCAATGATGATCATGGCGGTGGGTTACAGCGGCTGGTTTGAACGCCTGATGTCCAAAATACCGTTGGCCTTGGCCAGTGCCTTGTTGGCCGGGGTATTGGCACGTTTTGCCTTGGACGCTGTAGGGGCCGTGGTGCATGCGCCAGTGTTGGTGCTGGCCATGACCCTGGCCTATCTTCTGGGGCGGCGATGGTGGCCGCGTTGGACGGTGCCCGTTGTGTTGGTGGTGGGCATGGCGGTCGCGGCGGCGCAGGGCCAGTTGCATGTGTCCAGCGTAGACTGGTCTTGGGGTGTGCCCGTGTGGGTGAGCCCCACATGGAGCTGGGCGGCCATGGTCAGCGTGGCCCTGCCGCTTTTTGTGGTGACCATGGCTTCGCAAAATCTGCCGGGTGTGGCGGCGCAGCGCGCTTCCGGTTATGACATTCCGATCTCTCCCGTGGTGGGGGCAACCGGTTTGGCCAGCCTGGTCTTGGCCCCTTTTGGCGGTTATGCCCTCAATTTGGCGGCCATCACGGCGGCGATTTGCATGGGCAAAGAGGCGCACCCTGACCCCAGCCGTCGTTACACCGCCTCGGTCGCAGCGGGCTTGTTGTACATCGCTTTGGGTTTGGCGGGGGGCACCATCGTCAGCCTGATGGCGGCTTTCCCTCAGGCGCTGGTGTTGGCCGTGGCCGGTTTGGCTTTGCTGGGCACCATGGCCTCGGGTTTGGCGGTGGCCGTCAAGGATGAGCAGCACCGTGAAGCTGCGCTGCTCACCTTTTTGGTGACCCTGTCGGGCGTGACGCTGATGGGCGTCGGCTCGGCTTTTTGGGGTGTGGTGGTCGGCGGTTTGGCGCAGTGGTTGTGGACACGGCGCCAACAGGCGTCACATTGAAAAAATCTTCCCCGGATTCATGATGTTGTGCGGGTCCAGCGCCCGCTTGATGGTGCGCATCATGTCGACTGCGCCTTCGCCGGTTTCGGTGCGCAAGAAGTCCATCTTGTGCAGGCCAATGCCGTGCTCGCCGGTGCAGGTGCCCCCCAGGCGCAGTGCGCGGCTGACCAGTTGTTGGTTCAGCGCCTCAGCCGTTTCGCACTCTTGCGGGTTGTTGGGGTCGATCAAATAGCCAAAATGGAAATTGCCGTCGCCCACATGGCCGACCAAAAAGTAAGGCAGGCCGCTGGCATCGGTCTCGGTGATGGAGTCGAGCAAGCAGTCGGCCAAGCGGCTGATGGGCACGCAGGTGTCGGTGCTGATGGCGCGGCAGCCTGGTTTGCTCTGGATGGCGGCAAAGTAGGCGTTGTGCCTTGCCGTCCACAGGCGCGTGCGTTCTTCGGGCGTGACGGCCCATTCAAAAGCATTGCCGCCAAACTCGCTGGCGATCTCTTGCACCGTCTCCGCTTGTTCCTTCACGCCCGCTGGCGAGCCGTGGAACTCCATCAGCAGCATGGGCTCTTCGCGCAGGTCGAGCTTGGCATAGGCGTTGACCATACGCACCGTGTTGTGGTCGATCAACTCCACGCGGGCAATCGGCACGCCCAGCTGAATGGTCTGGATCACGGTGTGCACCGCCGCCTCGATGCTAGGAAAGGAACAAATGGCAGCCGAGATGGCTTCAGGCAAGGGGTACAAGCGCACGGTGACTTCGGTGATCACGCCCAGCGTGCCCTCGCTGCCCACCATCAGGCGGGTCAGGTCGTAACCCGCGCTCGACTTCTTGGCGCGGGTGCCGGTGCGGATGACTTCGCCGGCTGCGGTGACCACTTCCATGGCCAACACGTTCTCGCGCATGGTGCCGTAGCGCACGGCGTTGGTGCCGCTGGCGCGGGTGGCGCTCATGCCGCCAATGGTCGCGTCCGCGCCCGGGTCGATCGGGAAGAACAAGCCGGTGGACTTGATTTCTTCATTGAGCTGTTTGCGTGTCACGCCCGGCTGCACCGTCACGGTCAGGTCTTCGGCGTTGATGGCCAAGATTTTGTTCATGCGCGTCAGGTCAATGCTGATGCCGCCTTGCACCGCCAGCAAATGGCCTTCCAGCGACGAGCCCACGCCAAACGGAATCACGGGCACCTTGTGCTCTGCGCACAGCTTCACCGCATCGGCCACGTCTTGGGTGTTTTCGGCAAACACCACGGCAGCGGGGGGCGGCACATGGGTGAAGGCCGATTCATCGCGGCCATGCTGTTCGCGCACCACCAGCGCGGTCGAGCAGTTGCCGCCAAAGCGGGCTTTGAGCGCGGTCAAAAAGGCTTCGGGCACGGCGCGTTGCGCAATTTCAGGGGCCAGATGGGCGACAGGGGTGGGGGCGTTCATGGGTGTCTCCAGTGGTGGCAGGTCAAACCCGCCAGACATTCGAAAACGCAGTTTACGCCGCAAACAATGGCCTTGCTGTCCACTGTCAGACAAGTTGCAGCCAGTTGGCCGACAATCGAAGCTCTTTGTAGGCGCCCACCCCTGTGGGCGATTTTCCTGATCCTGCACACTTGAGCGAACAAAAAAGAGAGCCACAACATGGGCAACCGACTCACACAAATCGCCACCCGCACCGGGGACAACGGCACCACCGGTCTGGGCAATAACCAGCGCGTGTCCAAAAACAGCTTGCGCGTGCACGCCATGGGCGAGGTGGACGAGCTGAACTCGCACATCGGCCTGCTGCTCTGCGAAGACATGCCCGCCGACGTGCGCGAAGTGCTGGTGGAGGTGCAGCACCAGTTGTTCAACCTGGGCGGCGAGTTGTCCATTCCTGGCTTTGAGTTGCTGAAGGTTGAGGCCGTGGCGGCCCTGGACGCGGCTCTTGAAACATACAACGCCCAGCTGCCCAAGCTCGAAGAGTTCATCTTGCCCGCAGGCACACGCGGCGCGTCGCAAGCGCATGTCTGCCGCACCGTGGCGCGGCGGGCCGAACGCGCTTGCGTGGCCTTGGGCAACGAAGAGGCCATCAACGAGACCCCGCGCCAATACCTCAACCGCTTGTCCGACCTGATGTTTGTGCTGGCCCGTGTGCTCAACCGCATGAATGGCGGCGATGACGTGTACTGGAAGAGTGCACGCATGCAAAAAGACCCGGCAGCCTGAAGGTTCGGGGGGCTGTCACCTAGGCGCATGTTTCAGGGTTGATGCGCGTGACAGCGGGGCATGGCCGCTGATACGCTGCAACGCATGAACACCGCGACAAAATCCTCTGATTTGGCCCCCTACCTGCCCCAGGTCCGGCTTTACCAAAACTGGCTGCGCGACGAACGCGGCCTGAGCTTTGCCACCTACAACGACCTGTGGCGCTGGTCGGTGACCGAGCTGGACGCCTTCTGGCAAAGCATCTGGGATTACTTCGACTTCCAGTCGCCCACGCCGCACACGGCGGTGTTGGCCAACAACGTCATGCCCGGTGCCAAGTGGTTTCCCGGGGCCCAGACCAATTACGCGCACCAGGTGCTGCGCCATGTGCAACCCGCGCACGCCGCAGGATTTTTGGCGGTCATCAGCCACAACGAAAAAGGCTTGCGCCGCGAAATGACCTGGCCCGAGTTGCGCCGCCAGGTCGCCGCCATGGCCTTGCACCTGCAAGCCCAAGGCATCAAGCCCGGTGACCGGGTGGCGGCTTACATGCCCAACATCCCTGAGGCCATGGTGGCGTTTTTGGCCACGGCCAGTATTGGCGGCGTGTGGAGCATTTGCGCGCCCGACATGGGCACCAACGCTGTGCTGGATCGTTTTAAGCAGATTGAGCCCAAGGTGCTGATCGCGGTGGACGGTGTGAGCTACGGCGGGCGTGACTTTGACCGCATGGGTGTGGTGCAGGAGTTGCGCGATGCTTTGCCCAGCGTGCAGCACGTGGTCATTCACGAAAACTTGGGCACGCTCGACCTGGCCCAGTGTGATGTGGGTGCCAGCGTGCAGATGTCGGTCATTACCGCGCGTGACGATGCCGAGGTGCAGGCTTTTGAGCCCATGTGGCTGGCCTTTGACCATCCGTTGTGGATTGTTTATTCAAGCGGCACCACCGGCTTGCCCAAGCCCATCGTGCACGGCCACGGCGGCACGGTGATTGTGGCGCTGGCCAACAAGATCTTGCACAACGACATCGGCTGCAGTTACCACCCCAACAGCTGGGGCGAGCGCTTTCACTGGTACAGCTCCACCGGCTGGGTCATGTGGAACGCACAGGTGGCAGGCCTGCTCAATGGCGTGACTTGCGTGATCTATGACGGCAACCCCGGCGGCAGCAAAGACAAGCCGGACTGGGGCATTTTGTGGCGCATGGCGGCGGAAGAAAAGGTCACGTTCTTTGGTGCGGGCGCTGCTTTCTTTGCCAACTGCCAAAAGGCCGGCGTGGACATTTCGCGCTGTGGTGATTTGTCGCGGGTGCGCGCCCTGGGCACCACGGGTTCGCCCTTGTCGCCCGAAACCCAAAGCTGGGGCGTCGATCAATTCAAGGCCATCGGTACTGACATCTGGTGGTGCAACATCTCGGGTGGCACCGACTTTGCGGGCGCCTTTGTGGGCGGCCACCGCGAGTTGCCGCAAGAGCCCGGCGTCATGCAATGCCGAGAACTCGGCTGCGCGGTCGAGGCTTGGAACGAGGCGGGCGAACCCGTGCTGGGCGAAGTGGGCGAACTGGTCTGTACCCAGCCCATCCCGTCCATGCCGCTGTATTTCTGGAACGACAAGGACAACGCCCGTTATCTGGCGAGCTATTTCGAGATGTACCCCGCAGGCCACGGCCGCATGCCCGGTGGCGGCGACGGCCCGGCCAGCATGGGGGGCGTCTGGCGGCATGGCGACTGGCTGCGCATTGGCAACGCGCAAGGCCAGGGCGAAGGCTGCGTGATTTTTGGCCGCAGCGACGCCACCATCAACCGCTATGGTCTGCGCATGGGCACCAGCGAGCTGTACAGCGCCGTTGAGGCCTTGCCCGAAGTCATGGACTCGATGGTGGTGGACCTGGAATACCTGGGCAAGGAAAGCTACATGCCGCTCTTTGTGGTGCTGCGCCCGGGCACGGCGCTGGACGACGCGCTCAAGGCCAAGCTCAACAACGCCATCAAGGTGGCGCTCAGCCCGCGCTTCATCCCGAACGACATCTTTCAGGTCGCCGAGATCCCACGTACCCTGTCGGGCAAAAAGCAGGAGCTGCCGATCAAGAAACTCATGCTCGGTCAGCCCCTCGAAAAGGTGGTCAACAAAGACGCCATGGCCAACCCGGGGTGTCTGGATTGGTATGTGGATCTGGCCAAGCGGCATTTGGCTAAAACCTGAGCTGGCGCTCAATGGCGCCAGACGCTGGCGCGAACAGGGGCGCTGTGCTTTGACGATAACGCACCCCAGCGGCCTGGCTCAAAGCGATGTCGCGTCTGTTTCAGGCAGACGTATTTTTGTAGGATCTCACCCCTGTGGGCGAATGGTTGCGCGCCCACCACCAAGGCCTCGTTGGGCTACATCAGAGGCTTTTTAGCGACTTTTATTCAGCAAAATCAAAAAAAGTCGCGACTAATTTTCAAAGTGCTTTAAAAAAGTCGCAAAATGGCGGCTATGAAACGCTACCTTGACGACCGTGTACAGGCTGATCTGGCCCACAAAATGGTGTTCCTCACAGGCCCTCGCCAAGTGGGCAAAACCACGCTCAGCCGCCAATTGATCGCACAGCAAGGCGGTCAGTACTTCAATTACGACGTTCCCGCCGACCGTGCACTGATCATCCACCAGCGCTGGAGCCCCCAAGCGCCTTTGTTGGTACTCGATGAAATCCACAAAATGTCCGACTGGAAAGCCTGGCTCAAAGGCGTGGTCGACGGCAAACCCGCTAACCAGCAACTGCTGGTCACAGGCAGCGCCCGAATGGACACCTTCAGGCAAAGTGGCGAATCGTTGGCGGGTCGCTTTTTTGGTTTGCGCTTGCACCCACTCTCGGTGCGCGAATGGTGTGAACAAACCGGGGCTACACCCGACGATGCGCTGACCCATTTGCTGGAGCGCGGCGGCTTTCCCGAGCCCTGCCTGGCGCCTGATCATGAACAGGCCGAGCGCTGGCGCAGGCAGTATTTTGATGGCTTGGTGCGCAACGACGTGCTGGAGTTCTCGCGCATTCAGGAGGTCAACGCTATCCGTCTGTTTGCTCAAATGCTGCGTTCGCGTGTGGGTTCGCCCCTGTCGCTGGCCAGTATGGCGCGCGACTTGGCCGTGTCGCCAGTCACGCTCAAGAAATACCTGGACATTCTGGAAGCGCTCTACATCGTGTTTGTGGTGCGCCCCTTCCACGACAACATCGCCCGCGCCACGCTGCAAACGCCTAAGGTCTACTTTTACGACACGGGCCTGGTCGAAGGCGACGAGGGCCTGCGCTTTGAAAACCTGGTGGCCACCGCCTTGCTCAAGCATGTGCAATGGCAGCACGACGTGCAGGGCAAAGAGGCTGGACTGCACTACATCCGCACCAAAGACGGCGCCGAGGTGGACTTCGCCTTGAGCGAAAAAAACCAGCTCACGCAGCTGGTCGAATGCAAGTTATCCGACGAAAAACCGCACCGCGCATTGCAACGCTTTGCTTTGGAAAAAGCGCCGGTGCAGGCCGTGCAGGTGGTGCGCAATGCCCGACACAGCTACACGCTCGGCGACATTCAAATCGCAGTGGCGGCGCAATACTTGTCTGGACTCGCCGCTTGAATGAAAACTGCGTGCCGCTTTCGCGTGCACGCCGTTTATTCTGAGCAGAACCTGAAATCAGTTCTTGTGCAACTCAGCGTTCAACTCGCCCCAACTCTTGTTGCGCGGAATCGCGTGCAAGGCGCCCGACTGTGAGTCGCGGCGGAACAGGATGCCGTTTTTGCCGGACAGTTCTTTGGCTTTCATGACCGAGCCGTCGGGCATCTGCACGCGGCTGCCGCCAGTGATGTAGCAGCCGGCTTCGACGATGCAGTCGTCACCCAGCGAGATGCCGATGCCAGCGTTGGCGCCAAGTAAGCAGCGCTTGCCGACCTTGATGACCTCTTTGCCACCGCCCGACAGCGTGCCCATGATGGACGCGCCGCCGCCGATGTCGCTGGCGTCATCGACCACCACGCCTGCGCTGATGCGGCCTTCGACCATGCTCGCGCCCAGAGTGCCGGCGTTGAAGTTGCAAAAACCTTCGTGCATGACGGTGGTGCCGCTGGCCAGGTGCGCGCCCAAGCGCACACGGTCGGCGTTGGCAATGCGCACGCCCGATGGGATCACGTAGTCGGTCATTTGTGGGAATTTGTCCAGGCCCTTGATCTCCAGCACGCGGCCTGTGCCACGAGCCTTCAGGCGGGCGGCAGGCACATCGGCCAGCGCGCAGGGGCCAAAGTTGGTCCAAGCCACGTTGGGCAGCAGGCCAAAGATGCCGGTCACGTTGGCACCGTGCGGCAACACCAGGCGGTGGCTCAGCAGGTGCAAGCGCAGGTAGGCGTCGTGTGTGTCGGCAGGCGCGTCGGCCAACGATTTGATTTCAGTGCGCACGGCCACCACGGTGGCGTTGCGCACGCTGCAGGCCACCAGGGCCTGGGCCACGTCAGCGCCCAATGCGGCGACGGCCTCGGCCTGGGTCAGGCGGGTGCTGCCGCTGGCGGCCACGTCGGCCGCCAATTCGGGGGCCGGGAACCAGGTGTCCAGCACAGTGCCGTCGGCGGCGATGGTGGCCAGGCCCGTGGCGCGTGCGCCGGTGGTGAGGAGTGTGCTCATGGGGTTTTCTCCGTAGCGAATATTCAAAAGCATGGATTATCGTGGATGGTGTCCATTACACAGGCCCTGACCAAGCCCATTGCATGGGGGCATTGCCCCCTTTGCTCAGCACAAACCCCCTCTTCTGCAAAGACAGACGGCCCCTTGGCCCCGACTCGGCGAAGATCGACCCCATGAACACACCCACCACCTTAGACGCGACCCAAGTCGCGCACCTGCGCAGCTGGGAAGGCCGCAGCGAAACACTCGCAGATGAGATCGTGGCCGCCCCGCTGCGTGGTCAAAGTGCCTTGCTCGACCGCGATGACGCCCGCCAAGCCGCGGGCAGTGAAGTGCCGCCGCTGTGGCATTGGCTGTACTTTTTACCGCAGGCCCCGCAAAGCCAGATCGGGCCTGACGGCCACCCTTTGCGCGGTGGCTTTTTGCCGCCCGTGCCCTTGCCCCGGCGCATGTGGGCTGGCGGCCGCTTGCAGTGGCAAACCAACAACCCACTGCGCGTGGGCGATACTGCGCAAAAGCATTCGCACATCGCCTCGGTCAAACACAAGTCCGGCCGCACGGGCGACCTGTTGTTTGTCCAAGTCGAGCACGCTTTCAGCAACGCCCAGGGCCTGTGCCTGACGGAAACGCACGACATCGTTTACCGCGCAGCGGCGGTGCCCGGTGCGCCCGAAGTGCCACCCACTGCGGCCGAGACCGGTGCGCCTTGGCAGCGCGAGTTTGTGCCCGATCCGGTGTCGCTGTTTCGCTATTCGGCGCTCACCTTCAACGGGCACCGCATCCACTACGACCGCAGCTACGTCACGCAAGAGGAAGGCTACCCCGGCCTGATCGTGCACGGCCCGCTCATTGCCACCTTGCTGGTGGACCTGGTGCGCAGGCAAGTGCCCGGTGCGCGCCTGGCCTCCTTCCATTTCCGTGCCGTGCGCCCCACCTTTGACCTGCACCCCTTCCGTCTGAACGGTCGGCCGTCTGCCGATGGCAAAACGGTTGAGCTGTGGTCGTGTGACCATGAAGGCTGGCTCACCATGCAAGCGCAAGCCACCTTGGCCTGAGATTTTTTACCGATACCACCACCATGCAAACCACACCCGACCAGTATCAAGACATCCGCGACGCGGTGCGCGCCCTGTGCGCCCAGTTCCCTGACGAGTACCACCGCAAGGTCGACGAAAAACGCGGCTACCCCGAAGAGTTTGTCGACGCCCTGACCAAGGCCGGTTGGATGGCCGCGCTGATTCCGCAGCAATACGGCGGCTCTGGCCTGTCCATGGCCGAGGCCTCGGTCATCATGGAAGAGATCAACCGCTCGGGTGGCAACTCGGGCGCGTGCCACGGCCAGATGTACGTGATGAATTCCATCGTGCGCAGCGGGTCTGAGGCGCAAAAAAACACGCTCTTGCCCAAGATCGCCACCGGCGAGTTGCGCATCCAGTCCATGGGCGTCACCGAGCCCACCACGGGCAGCGACACCACCAAGCTCAAAACCACGGCCGTGCGCAAAGATGGCCGCTGGGTCATCAACGGCCAAAAGGTCTGGATCTCGCGCATCCAGCACAGCGACCTGATGATCTTGCTGGCCCGCACCACGCCCGCTGACCAGGTGACCAAGCGCTCCGAAGGCCTGTCGTGCTTCCTCATTGATTTGAAGCAGGCCATTGGCAACGGCCTGACCGTGCGGCCGATCTTGAACATGGTCAACCACGAGACCAACGAGCTGTTTTTTGACAACCTCGAAATCCCCGAAGACGCGCTCTTGGGCGAAGAGGGCAAGGGCTTCAAGACCTTGCTCGATGGCCTGAACGCCGAGCGCGTGCTGATCGCCGCCGAATGCATTGGCGACGGCTACTGGTTCATCGACCGCGCCACCCGATACGCCAAAGACCGCGTGGTCTTTGGCCGCCCCATCGGCCAAAACCAAGGCGTGCAGTTCCCGATTGCCGACGCCTTCATCGAACTGGAAGCCGCCAACCTGATGCGCTGGAAGGCGTGCGAAAAAATCGATGCGATGCAAAACGCCGGAGCCGAAGCCAACATGGCCAAGTACCTCGCGGCCAAGGCCAGCTGGGAAGCGGCCAACGTTTGCCTGCAAACGCACGGCGGCTTTGGCTTTGCGTGCGAATACGACATCGAGCGCAAATTCCGCGAGACGCGCTTGTACCAGGTGGCCCCGGTCTCGACCAACATGATCTTCAGCTACGTGGCCGAGCACATCCTCGGGCTGCCCCGCTCGTTTTGATTCAGGGTGAACACGATGACAAGACCTCTGGACGGCATCACCGTCGTCTCTCTCGAACACGCGATCGCTGCGCCGTTTTGTACGCGGCAACTGGCCGACTTGGGCGCACGCGTCATCAAAATCGAGCGCCCCGGCGCGGGCGACTTTGCGCGTGCCTACGACACGCGGGTGCGCGGCCAGGCCTCGCACTTTGTGTGGACCAACCGCTCCAAAGAAAGCCTCACACTCGACCTCAAAAACCCCGACGCCATGGCTGTGCTGCGCGACTTGCTCAAGGACGCCGACGTGCTGGTGCAAAACCTCGCGCCCGGTGCAACTGCGCGCATGGGCCTGTCGTTTGAAGCGCTCAGCGCCACGCACCCCCAACTCATTGTTTGCGACATCTCGGGCTACGGCGAAGACGGCCCCTACCGCGATAAAAAAGCCTATGACCTCTTGATTCAGAGCGAAGCGGGTTTGCTGTCGGTGACTGGCACGCCCGATGTGCCATCCAAGTCGGGTAACTCGATGGCCGACATCGCAGCGGGCATGTACGCTTACACCAACATCCTCTCGGCGCTTATCTTGCGCGGCAAGACCGGCCAGGGCAGCCACATCGACGTGTCCATGCTCGAAGCACTGAGCGAATGGATGGGCTACCCGCTGTATTACGCCTTTGAGGGCGCAGCGCCTCCCCCTCGAACCGGTGCTTCGCATTCCAGCATTTATCCCTACGGCCCCTTTGCAGTGGGCGATGGCGGCACGGTGATGCTGGGCCTGCAAAACGAGCGCGAATGGAAAGTATTTTGCGAGGTGGTGCTGGTCGATGCTGCGCTGGCCAGCGATGCGCGTTTTTGCACCAACGCCCTGCGCAACGCCAATCGCGCTGAGCTGCAGCAGTTGATTCTGAGTGTGTTCGCGGCCATGAGTACGACCCAGGTCGAAGCGCGCTTAGACCAAGCGCAAATTGCCAACGCCCGCATGAACGACATGGCCGGCGTTTGGGCGCACCCGCAGCTCAAGGCCCGCCAGCGCTGGCAACAAGTGGGCTCGCCCGCAGGCGACATCCCCGCCTTGCTGCCACCCGGGCGCAACAACCGATACGACTACCGCATGGACCCCGTGCCTGCTGTGGGTGAACACACCGAGGCCATCTTGCGTGAGCTGGGGCGGGACGATGCGGCTTTGCAGGCTTTGCGCGATGCGAAGGCCATATGAACCGTGATTTTTTATCGACCCGGCCCTTTGAAGACTTGAGCCGCAGGTCAGGCGTGGATTTTTTGTAGGAGCCCACCCCGTGGGCGATGGTGTGCAGGGCGATGCTGTTGAGTGCGTGTTCCACGCCCATCGCCCACAGGGGTGGGCTCCTACAGGCATTTGAATGACAACAAAGGAGAGAACATGACATCCAACACCGCCCAACTCGCCGCGTTTGCCGCAGGGCTGCGCTTCGAAGACATTCCTGAGCCCGTGGTCCGCAAGATCGAAGACCTGTTGGTCGATTGGTTCGGCTCGGCCGTGGCCGGGCACGGCTCGCGTCCGGTGGAGAGCATCACCCGTTTCGCGCAGGCCATGGGCGCGGGCGAAGGTCCGAGTGAAGTGATCATCAACCGCGCCCGCACCACGCCCTATTTGGCCGCCATGGCCAACGCGGCGGCCTCGCATGTGGCCGAACAAGACGATGTGCACAACGGCTCGGTGTTCCACCCGGCCACGGTGGTGTTTTCGCCTGCCGTGGCGGTGGCACAAGCCTTGGGCGCGAGCGGCAAGCAACTTCTGGCCGCTTCGGTGGTCGGCTACGAAGTCGGCATCCGCGTGGGTGAGTTTTTGGGGCGCTCGCACTACCGCGTGTTCCACACCACCGGCACCGCAGGCACGCTGGCTGCAGCGGCGGCTGTGGGCCATTTGCTGGGCCTGAACGCGCAGCAAATGCAGCACGCGCTGGGCTCGGCTGGCACCCAGTCGGCGGGCCTGTGGGAGTTCTTGCGCACCGCGGCCGACAGCAAGCAGCTGCACACCGCGCACGCTGCTGCAGCGGGTTTGATGTCGGCGTACCTGGCCAAAGACGGTTTCACGGGCGCGGCAGAAATTCTGGAAGGCCCACAAGGCATGGCCGTGGGCATGTCGAGCGACGCCGACCCGAGCCGCCTGGTGGACGGCTTGGGCACGCGTTGGGCCACGGCCGAGACCTCGTTCAAGTACCACGCCAGCTGCCGCCACACCCATCCGGCGGCCGACGCGCTGCTGCACGTCATGCAGACCCACGGCTTGAAGCTGGATGACCTGGCCCAAGTGGTGACGCATGTGCACCAGGGGGCGATCGACGTTCTGGGCCCGGTCGTACGGCCTGTTACGGTGCACCAGAGCAAGTTCTCCATGGGCACGGTGCTCGCGCTGGTGGCGCAGCACGGCCACGCGGGCTTGACCGAATTCGACCGCGACTTTTTGAGCCAGCCAACCCAGGCGCTGCGCGACAAGGTCAGTATGGTGCTCGACGCCGAAGTGGACGGCGCTTACCCCAAGCGCTGGATTGGCAAAGTGACTGTCACCACCACCGATGGCCGCGTGCTGCACGGCCGCGTGGACGAGCCCAAGGGCGACCCCGGCAATACCCTCTCGCGTCAGGAGATCACCGACAAAGCCCTGCGCCTGGCCGCCTTCAGCGGCGGTGCCACGCCCGAAGCCATGCGCCAAAGCGTGGACGCGCTCTGGAAAGTGGCCAGCTGGCCCAAGGTCGGCGCGCTGCTGCCATGAGCGGGTTGATGCACTCGCCGTCTGCATCGTCAGCCCTGCCCTTGCCGCCATCCAAACTGGCGCAGGCGCGCAGCTTTTTGTTTGTGCCCGGCAACCGCCCCGAGCGCTTTGCCAAGGCCTTGGCCAGCGGTGCAGATGCGGTCATCATCGACCTGGAAGATGCGGTGCCGCTGGATGCCAAAGACACGGCGCGCAACGCCTTGCAGGCCGCTTGGCCCTCGTTGGCTGCAGCCGAGCGCGCGCGCCTGTTGGTGCGTGTGAACCCGGCGGGCACACCCTGGCACGCAGCCGATTTGACCGCAGTGGCCAGCCTGACGGGTCTGGGGGCGCTCATGCTGCCCAAGGCCGAAAACGCACAACAGGTCGAGCAGGCTTTTCGCACCAGCAGCATGCTGGTTTTGCCTTTGATCGAAAGCGCCGAAGGTGTGGGGCAGATGGACGCCATAGCCCGGGCAGCAGTCACCTTGCGCTTGGGTCTGGGCCACATCGACTTGCAGGCCGATCTGGGCATGCGCTGTGGACCGGACGAAGCAGAACTTGCGCCCATCCGGCTGGCCATGGTCGTGGCCTCGCGACGTGCGGGCCTGCCCGCGCCGGTAGACGGCGTGACCACCGCCACGCAAGACGCCGAGGTGCTGGCCGCAGACGCCCAGCGCAGCCGCCGCTTTGGCTTCGGGGCCAAGCTGTGCATCCACCCCGCACAAGTGGCAGGCGTGCACCAAGCCCTGGCCCCCACCGAAGCCGAATCCGACTGGGCCCGCCGCGTGCTGGCCGCCGAAGTGGCGGCAGGTGGCGGTGCGTTCAGTGTGGACGGCAAGATGGTCGACCCGCCGGTGCTGTTGCTGGCGCGGCAAATTTTGCAGACCCCCTGAAAAAAACCATCGCCACCCAGGGGTGCGCGCCTGCCCAAACCCCCATCCGCGCCTCAGCTGCCCACTGGCCCGCTGGCACAATCCCTTCCCATGTCTGTTCATTTCGATCTGGTGGATTTGCGCCTGATGGTGCGGGTGGCTGAAGCCAACAGCCTCACCAAGGGGGCCGAGGCCTCGTTCATCTCGCTGCCTGCGGCCAGCACGCGCATCAAAAACCTCGAAGAAAGCATCGGCGCCAAACTGCTCAACCGGCACAGCCAAGGCGTGACGCTCACACCGCCCGGCCAAGCCTTTGTGCACCGGGCTCGGTTGGTGTTGGGGCAGATCGAACACTTGCGCGGCGACCTGCAGGAATACGCCAGCGGCATCAAGGGCCACCTGCGCGTGTACGCCAACACCACGGCCTTGGGCGAGTTCTTGCCCGAGGTGCTCAAGCGCTACCTGGCCACGCACCCCGATGTGAACATCGACCTGCAGGAAAAGCTGTCGAACGAAATCGTGCGCGCCGTGATGGATGGCAAAACCGACATCGGTATCGTGGCCGGCTCGGTGCGCACCGAAAGCCTGCAGACCTTGCCCTACCGCTCTGACAGTCTGGTGCTGGTGGTGCCGCATCTGCACCCCGTAGCCGACTTGCCCAGCATGCCGCTCATCGACGCTCTGGAGTTTGACCATGTGGGCCTGCACGAAGCCAGCGCCTTGCATGCCTTCTTGAACCGCGAATGCGAGCAGCTGAACAAGCCGCTCAAGGTGCGCATTCAGGTCAGCAGTTTCGAGTCGGCCTGCCGAATGATCGAAGCCGGTGTGGGCGTGGGCGTGCTGCCAGAATCGGCTGCACGCCGCCACGCCCGCAGCATGGCCATCCGCCTGGTGCCCCTGTCCGACGCTTGGGCCTTGAGGTCCATGCAAATTTGCGTGCGCAACTTCGACGAGCTGCCCAATTTTGCGCGGGACTTGATTGATTTGTTGTCAGAGGATGCAAGGCTGGCGATGGCGTCAGCGTAAATACGCCAGCTTGAAAACCTGCGGGCGCAGTTTGTTTCATGGTTCGGCGACAATCAATGCTCAGCTCATCAAAGCCATGCACATCAAGACCTCCTCCCTCCTTTCCGTCCTCCTTGTCGTCGCCGCTGGCGTTCTGCTGCCCAGCTCAGCAACTTTCGCGGCCAAACAAGCCGCAGGCAAAAATACGGCGAGCAAGGCCACTGACGCCAAGAAGGCTGTTTCTGGCAAAAAGTCTGCATCCAGCAAAAAAGCCACCTCCAGCAAAAAGGCTGGCGCCAGCAAAAAAGCGCCGCTCGTCGCCACCGCATTACCTCCTTTGGCGGCCCAAGTCGCATTGGCCGACAACGCGCCTGCCCTGCCTGCCAAAGCTTGGTTGCTGATGGATTACGACTCCGGCCAAGTGTTGGCTTGGGCCAACGCCGACGAGTCCTTGCCGCCCGCTTCGCTCACCAAAATGATGACCAGCTACATCGTTGAGCAGGCATTGCGCACCGGCAAACTCAAGCCCACTGACCTGGTTACCGTGAGCGAAAACGCTTGGTGCCGAGGCACCAGCGCCGAGTCGTGCATGTATTTGCCGCTCAACAGCCAAGCCACGGTGATCGACCTGCTGCGCGGCATCATCGTGCAGTCCGGTAACGACGCGTCCAAGGCGATCGCCGAGCACATGGCGGGCTCCGAAGCGGGCTTTGCCAAGCTGATGAACGCCGAAGCCCAACGCTTGGGCATGACCAAGACGAACTTCGTCAACCCCACCGGCTTGCCCGACCCGGCACACAAATCGTCTGCGAAAGATCTGGCCATCTTGGCGCGGGCCATCATCCGCGACGGCGCGGAGTTTTACCCCATCTACGCCGAGCGCGAGTTCAAGTACAACGGCATCAAGCAAGGCAACCGCAATGCCTTGCTTTACACCGACCCCAGCGTGGATGGCCTGAAAACCGGCCACACCTCGGAGGCCGGCTTTTGTCTGGTCACATCCGCCAAGCGCAACGAAATGCGCCTGATCTCGGTCATCCTCAACACCCACAGCGCACAAGCGCGTGCAGACCAGACGCGTGAGCTGCTCGACTGGGGCTACCGCCAGTTTGAAAAAGTCACGCCCATTCAGCCCAGTGCGGTGGTCGCCAACGCCAAGGTCAGCTTTGGCAAGACCGATACGGTGGCCGCTGTGCTGGGCGCGCCGTGGATGCTGACCCTGCCGCGCGGCCAGTCAGTGCAGACCCAGTTCGAGCTCAAGCCGGGCCTGGAAGCACCCATCGCCAAAGGCGCCGTGATTGGCAAAGTGGTCGCCACAGCGAACGGCAAGACTGTGGGTGAAACCTTGCTGGTGGCGCAGGCCGAAGTCGAACGCTCTGGCTGGTTGCTGCTGGCGTGGCAGAAATTGAATCACTTGTTTGGCAAGTGAGTGTTGACGTTCACCACCACCCGCCCGCGCACCTGACCCGCCAGGATCTGTGCGCTTAGCGATTTTGACGTGGTGATCGTCAGGCAGATGCCGCCTTTAAATCAGCGCCAGGGACAACCAGGGGAAGGCGCAGACCAAGACCAGTACCGCCAACATCGCCCCGAGAAATGGCATGCATCCGGCAAAGATGCTTTCCACTGAAATCTTGGGGTCGTTCAACGTGGATTTGACCGTGAACACCGAGATGCCAAAGGGTGGTGTCAGCAAGCCCATTTCGACGGCCAGCACGGTGATCACGCCGAAATGAATCAGGTCGAAACCGAAGCTGGCTGCGATGGGCGCCGCCACCGGGGTCATGATGAGCAAGATGGAGCTGGAGTCCAAAATCATGCCCAGCAGCAGCACGATCCCGATGTACAAGGTCAGAAATCCATAGGGTCCAAGACCCGCGTCACGCACCAGATCGCTGATGGCCACAGGCACACCTGCCACACTGAGCATGCGGCTGTAGAAACTGGCGGCCACCAGCAGGATCAAGATGGTGCAAGACACGCTGCCGGTTTCGTGCAAAACCTGCCAGAGTTTGCCTTTTCCCAAAGAGCGTCGCATCAAAGCAATGATCAGCGCGCCAAAGGCACCCACACCACCGGCTTCGGTGGGTGTGAAAAAGCCACCGTACAGCCCCCCCAACACCAAGGCCACCAGCGCAGCAATAGGCACCAGCTTGTTGAACATTTGTAGCCCGGTCAGGGTGACTTGAATCTGGCGTCCCCGCAGCAACTGAGATTGCTGTTGAGGGTCAAAGACCTGGCCCGGCGTGAATCGCGCCATCAGCATGATCATCACGGCGAAGACG
>CANGZO010000007.1 GCA_947458305.1 Comamonadaceae bacterium | reverse complement strand
GAGCCGACCACCGCGCTCGATGTGTCGATCCAGGCGCAGATCATCAGCTTGCTCAAAAAGGTCTGCAAAGACCGGGGCGCCGCTGTCATGCTGATCACCCACGACATGGGCGTGATCGCCGAGACTTGCGACCGCGTGGCGGTGCTTTACGCCGGGCGCGTGGCAGAGATCGGCCCGGTGCACCAGGTCATCAACCACCCGGCCCACCCTTACACCGCTGGCCTGATGGCCTCGATCCCCGACATGGACAGTGACTGTGAACGCCTGAACCAAATTGACGGCGCCATGCCGCGCCTGAACGCCATACCGCATGGCTGCGCCTTCAACCCGCGCTGCCCCAAAGCCTTTGACCGCTGCCGCCAAGACCGACCCGATTTGGTCCAAGCCGGTTCGACACAAGCGGCCTGCTGGCTGCACAACGGGAGCGCGGCATGAGCGAGCAGAAAACGCAAGCCCTGGTCGTTGCGCACGACCTGGCCAAAACCTTTGACGTATCGGCTCCGTGGCTCAACCGCGTGATCGAGCGCAAGCCGCGCCAATTGCTCAATGCTGTGGACGGCGTGAGCTTTGAAATCGAGCGCGGCAAGACGCTGGCCCTGGTGGGCGAGTCCGGCTGCGGCAAGAGCACCGTCGCCCGCTTGCTGGTGGGCCTGTACGAGCCCACACGCGGCGGCCTGACCTTTGACGGGCAAGACGCGCACGCGGCCTTCAAGTCGAGCGATGCCAAGGCCATGCGCCAGCGCATCCAGATGATTTTCCAAGACCCCTATGCCAGCCTGAACCCCCGCTGGACGGTGGACAACATCATTGGCGAACCGCTCAAAGAGCACGGCCTGATCAGCGACGCCGAAGAGCTCAAAGCCCGAGTGGCCGAGTTGCTCAAGTCGGTGGGTTTGTCACCGCTCGACATGGTCAAGTACCCGCACCAGTTCTCAGGCGGTCAGCGACAGCGCATCTCGATCGCCCGCGCCTTGGCCACCGCGCCGGAGTTTCTGGTGTGCGACGAGCCGACCTCGGCGCTTGATGTGAGCGTGCAGGCGCAGGTGCTCAACATCATGAAAGACCTGCAGCGCGAGCGCGGGTTGACCTATTTGTTCATCAGCCACAACCTGGCCGTGGTGCGCCACGTGAGTGACCAGGTGGGCGTGATGTATTTGGGCCGACTGGTGGAGCTGGCCGACAAACACACGCTGTTTGGCAACCCGCAGCACCCCTATACCCGCATGCTGCTGGACGCGATCCCCAAGATGCACGACACCGGCCGCGCACGCACCCCGGTGCAAGGCGAGGTGCCCAACCCCCTCAACCCGCCCACCGGCTGCACCTTTCACCCACGCTGCCCCCAGGCCACCGACATCTGCCGTGCAGAGCGGCCTGCGCTGCGCGATTTCAAAGGCATCAAGATCGCTTGTCACGCGGTGGTATGACTTTTAATTAATGATTGAAATTTTCATCATTATTGGATTAAAATTCAATAATGCATGAATTTTTAGACTTTAATTTTTCTTCCACTGATGAGATTTCGCTTGTCTTAGGGCAGCGATTGAAGCATTTGAGGATTCAGAAAGAGATCGCTCAAGCCGATATGGCGCAGCGTATTGGCGTATCCCGCAGCACGCTCAATACCCTCGAAAATACAGGCAAGGGTTCTGTCACCTCTTGGATCAAATTGGTGCAATGCCTCGGTCAAGAGGCGCAATTGCAACCGCTTTTCAAACCCGTTATCACGTCCATCGCTGACATGGCGAAACAGCAAAAGCCTGTCCGTCAGCGCGTTACCCAAAAGCGCCTTAGGCCCAGGGGTAAGTCATGAAAACAGTGAAAGTTCACTACCAAGGCTGGGGTGAAAACTGGCCATTGGGCACCTTGGCAGACGATGGACAGCGAGTGCTTTTTGAATACTCGCCCCAAGCCTTGGACGAGGGTCTGTCACTTTCACCGAGGCATTTACCTTTGCAAAAACAGGCCTTCGGCGAATTCCCTGCCCATCAGTGGCGTTTGCCGGGTTTGTTTGCTGACTCATTGCCCGATGGTTGGGGCATGGTGCTCATGGACAGGCTTTTCAGGAAGGAAGGTCTGCAACCCGAGCAGTGCTCCCCATTGGACCGTTTGAGTTTCGTGGGGCATCGGGGATTGGGTGCATTGACTTACGAACCTGATACACAAATGGGTGCATGGCCTGGTGCCGTGGATCTGTTGGCGCTGGCCCATGAGACCACTTTGGTTTTGCAAGGCGAAGACACCCAAACCCTGCAACGCTTGGCCCTGTTGGGTGGCTCTCCACAGGGGGCTCGACCCAAGGTTTTGGTGTTTTACGATCCACTGGCAGACTTCATCAGCACAACGCCCATGCCATCCGGCTCTGGCTGGTTGGTGAAGTTTCAGGCCTTGGGCGAACACAAAGAAGTTTGTGGCATAGAGGCGTTTTATGCTCAACTGGCTAAAGCTTGCGGTTTGGATATGCCCGACACGCATGTGTTTGATTTGAGTGCCCAACATGCAGCCCTGGGCATTGAACGCTTCGATTTGGCACAAGGCCAGCGCGTCCCGATTCATTCTTTGGCTGGATTCTTGCACGCTGATTTCAGAATCCCCTCGTCAGTGGACTACACGACTTTTTTACGCGCCACACGCATGATCACGCGCGATGAACGCGAGGTCGAAAAAGCTTTTGAACGTGCGGTCTTCAATGTCTTGTTTCACAACCGCGATGACCATGCGAAAAATTTCGCCTTCCGCATGAACGCACAGAGGCACTGGAAACTCGCACCTTGTTTTGACCTGACCTACAGCCAGGGCCCCGGTGGAGAGCATCAGATGGACGTTTGCGGCGAAGGTTTGAACATCGACCGCAGCCATGTGCTGCGGCTGGCCCGAGAGGGCGGTCTGAATGAGCGCTGGGCAAGGCACAGGCTGGACGCCATGCTCGAAGTGGTCGATCGGTGGGCGGCGTTGATTCGCCCATTTGACATTCGACAGGCGACCGCACGGGGTATCCAACAAGCAGTGCTGAAGCAAAGGGACCTTTTGGCCAAAGTCTGAGCGTATAGGCGAATGGCTGAGTCCTTAAGGACCTCAACATGGCAAATGGGTACAAAAAAACCCACCGCGTTGCCACGGTGGGTTTTTTATTTGTCTAAACCTCAACTGGCTTGCGCCAGCGGGGGATTAGAAGTTGTGGCGAACGCCAAACTCATAACCCTTAGACGTGACGCCACCAGCGCTTGCAACGGCTGAGCCAATTGAGTTAGCGAAACCATTCTCGTTCTTGAGTTGTGAGTAAGTGCCGTACAAAGCTGTGCGCTTGCTCAGCTCATAGACAGCACCAACTGCGAACTGGTTACCAGCCTTGATGCTGCCTTCAGTCACGTCAGTAAGATCAGCCTTCTTAGTGATGTAAGAGGCACGCAATGTGATTGCGCCAATGGGTGCAGAAACACCGTAGATTGTGGATTTCAGCTTACCGAAAGTCTCACCACCTTCGGAGAGTTTTTCAGTACGGTGACCCAAGGACAGCTTGACAACCTTCAGATCATACGAACCAGCCAAGTAGTTGGTGGTCCATTTCATGTCACCCGTACCATTTGTAGCAGCAACCGCTGTGTTGGCGGTTGTCCCTGAACCCACGAAAGAAGCTGCTGCGGCTGTGACGCCACCTTTGGTGGCTTGTGTTGCGGCAGCAAGTACCAATGGACCTTTGGTGTAATTGACGCTACCGCTGGTCATCTTCCCAACATTCTTCAAGCCGTTGGTGTTTTCAGCGCCAGCGCTGTACATCAAGGATGCTGTGAAGCCGTTGAAATTGGGTGTGTAGTAGGCAAAGCTGTTGCTGGCACGAACGCCGTTTGGATCAGCGAAAGTGATGCGTGGTGTTGTCAAGGCACCAGCACGCAGGCCAGATGCGTCAGTGCGACGCTCGGTTCCGCGGTCAGTTGTTGTGAATGTAGATGTGCCGTCCTGTGCATCTTGAGCGCCAAGGGCCCCCGAATTGCCCAGTGATTCAGCAATGACGGTGCTACCAAACATGTTTGCAGAACCACCAACACCAATGAAGCCGAACGGATCAACGATGCCATTCAAACGGAACATGGGTGTCAAGTCGCGGCCCAAACGCACTTCACCGAAGCCACCAGCAACACCCACGGTCGATTGACGCATGAAGTTGAAACCACCAGCGGTACCAGTGTCAGGGTTCAAGGCGCCTTCCATGTGAAAGTTGGCGCGCAAACCGCCGCCCAAGTCTTCAACTCCACGAAAGCCAATACGGCTGGATGTGGCACCGTCTTGAGCCATACCCATGAACTTGTTGTCACCAGAAGTGACGGAACGCAAGTTTGCGTCAACAGTACCGAAAACTGTCACTGAGGATTGAGCAAAAGCGGTGCCAGCAGCGGCCAATATAGCCAGAGCAGTTAGTCGTTTGATTGAAAAGTTGACGCAACTTAAGCCAAGGCTCAATCGCCAGTTCCGCAATTTTGGACACGATAGACAATCAGGGAAACTCTGCAAAGTCGCAGGACTCGTCAGCAAAGCCGCGGTTTTGATTTCGATGGCGCCTTTGAATTCAGTCGAGAAGAGCAACCAATACACAAGGAAGTGCGATGCAATTGAAAGTTTGGTTATTTGCCTGGCTTGTATCTGGGTTTTCTGCTGCGACTTGGGCGGCACCTTCTATAACCTGCTCACCCCAGGACAGGGGAGAGCTGGCTTTGGTTCCCCTCAGACCGGACTTCTTTACCGTTTCGGGACGCATGGGAGGTTTTGATCCCTGTGAGGCTCAAGTCAGGTTTCGAATTCCTGCCGGCGCTCATCAACCGCCCCTCATGATCAGTGTTCACGGCGGTGGTGGTATCAACGATGTTCTGAAGTCGGATGACGCTTTTTTCCAGCACGGTATGGCCACTCTCGCTTTTGATGCCTATGCAATGCAAGGCTTGACTGGCCGTAGCTCGCTTTTCTGGGCACGTTCGGTCACCAACGAAGCACGTCAGCGCATGATCTACACGACCGCATTGGCTGCTTATCGCTGGGCCAAGCAGCGCACCGACATTGATACCCGACGCATTTATCTTTTTGGTATCTCGAATGGTGCAGCCGTCGTGGCGAATCTGGCCGGGTTGGTGGATCCTTTGCATGTCAAAGGCGTCATTGCAGAAGGCGTCACACCCATTGGACTTGGCTTGCCGGATGAGATCAAGGTGCCTGTACAACTTGTCTTTGGGAAGCTTGATGACTTCGGCAACCTTGACCCAAAGGGAAATCGCTGGACATTGAGTGATGACTGCAGTCTGAACATTCAATTTCTCAATGTCCCTGCGGGTTCCGCTTTGTTTTGTAACCGCACGCATCCAGGTAAACGCATCCCTAACGCTTTGGAGTGGGTCTCGAGAGTGCAGAAAAATGGTGGGCAAATCGAGGTGTTGTACATCGAGGATATGGCCCATAACGCTTACGCCGGTCCTTTGGTGCGCCGCACTGCAACATGGGGCAATGGCCAGACTTTGGGAGCGTCTTTGGGTGCCACGGATGCGGCGTGAACGGAGTTTTTTTCGGCGATGGTGAATTTCATCGATCGCTACAGGTAACCCTAAGGGTCAAACCAGAAAAATGGGACTATGGCGTGGCTGCCAAAATGTGAACATCCAAATATCTGCATGACTTGTTCGTCATTGAAGATGAGCCAGCCAAGAGCGGGATTTTTGACTGGTCTCGTTATAAACGACATGTTGCACATAGCTGTTTTGAGACTGCACCGCTAGCATGCAGTCGTAAAAAAACCCACCGTGTTGCCACGGTGGGTTTTGGGTTTTCTAAATCTCAACTGGCTTGCGCCAGCGTGGGATTAGAAAGTGTGGCGTGCGCGGATCACAAAGCCTGTGCCAGCATTGACAGCTTCGGACTTGAACACGTCAGCGCCCAGGGTGGTGCGCTTGCTGAGAGCGTAGTTCACGCCAGCAGCGATCTTGGTGTCAGCAGTTGCAGCTGCTTTCTTGTCCTTGGCGTAACCAGCCAACAAGGTGTAAGCACCCATGGGCATGCTGGCGGTGAAGCCAGTGATGTCTGCGTCAACGTTAGAGGCGGGGAAGGTAACACCAGCGGTAGTTGCTTTATCGGTCTTGGCGTTGAACACGTTCAGTTTGGCCACGCCGAAGTCGTAGCCAACTGCGATACCAGTGGACTTGCCGTTGCCATCAAGAATAGAGACGGCAGTTGCGCCATTGTCAGCTGCAACGTTTGAGGTGTTCTTACGCTCAATGTATTGAGCAGACAGAGGGCCTTTGGCGTAGCTCAGGTTCAGAACCGAACGCTCGTTGTTGCGGCTAGCAACAGACAGCGAGGTGTGGTAGCTGGCGCTGAAACCGTTGACGGTGGGCGTGGTGTAGCTAACAGAGTTGGCGATGGTACCAGCAGCAACCAGAGCACTGATGCCTGTAGAAGCATGACCAGCGCTAGTAGCGTGACCAGCCATCATGCCTGCGCCGCCTGTGCAGCCCCAGACGTCAAAGCCGCAGTTGCTAGCTTCGATGATCTTGCCCATGCGAACGGTTCCGAAACCACCCGACAGGTAAACGTTGGCGCCGTGCATCAGGGCATTGCCTGTGCCTGAGGAGTTACGGTCGCCAGTAGCTGCGTTGAAACGCATTTGGCTGTCAAAACCGCCACGCAGGCCACCGCCGAGGTCTTCAGCAGTCACGATGTTGATGGCGTTGGCGCCACCACCCAATGTGGAAACGGCAGCTGTTCCGCCAGCGTTGCCAGTGTCCATGACACCAACAGAGATAGAGCCAGAAATGGTGGCTGTGGATTGAGCGAAAGCAGCGCCCGAAACTGCCAGAACAGCCAGAGCAGCTACATTGCTGTTAGATTTGTCGAGTAAAGAGTTAATTTGAAGAATGTCACTCTATGGTTTTACAGCTTTCTCAAAATGACCACGTTTCACGAACAATTTCATTTTTTTGACACGGTCATTTTGATTGTTCAAAACTCCGCTTTTAGTGCCCATTTTTGGTCGTGTCATGAATGCTTTATGAATGTCTTATGTTAAAAACCCTTCGATTTTTTGCATACACTATTTTGCAAATTTTGAGGTATTTTTACCCTGTTTATTTAAGGGTATTGGCTTCTGTTTGTTGCAATGGTCAGAGCGAAAAACGCGGCATTCTTTTTTCAAGATAACCGCATGACCGTCCGCCCTCTCTTCGGTTTCTTGTGCGCAAGCCTTGACGACTTCTTGGTAAAACCCTTGAATATCGTAGGGGAATCAGGGGCGTCTGCCGTGGCCATCTTGGATGCCAATCAGCCGGTGTTTTATGTGGTCAGTCCTGACGCGTGGCGGGAGATGTCGAAGGGTGGACGGACTGCTTCGCAAAAAGTGAAAAACAACAAAAATGAAAATGAAGAGACGGTGGGCGAATCAGACGACTTGGAAGAGCTGGGTGAGCTTGATCAGGAGCAGGGATTCCCTGTACCTGCTCCGCGGCCCAAGCTGAGTCCACGCAAGCGATCGGTGATGGCCGACTCGGTCATGACCCAAGGGGCCATGCGCGCCAATAACTTTGATGTGCTGGCTGATCAGCTGATTGCGCAAGAAAACCAGCGGGTTCAACGTGGGGAGTTGAGTGCGGCATCTGTTGGCATCTTGAAAAACCGGCTGGACGCCCATGTATTGCCGTACTTCAAATACATTCCGCCTTCTCAGGTCACGCCCATGATGATGGACGCGTTTGTCAAGCGCTTGACAGACGCCCATTTGAGTTCGACCACCGTGTCGCAATACTTGGTGGTGGTGCGCAAACTGCTCAAGCTGGCCATTCGCCACGGTTTTTTGCGTGAAGTGCCCGAGTTGCCCACGATCAAGGTGGCCAACCGACCCCGCTCGATGCTGAGCCTGAAAGAGTACGCGGCTGTGGTGCGCACGGCCCACCGTTTGGTGCGCAGAGGCGACAAGGCCCCCGAGGTCAAGGCCTCAAACGGGCATCGTGAGCGCTTTTGGGTGCAGCCGCGCAACCTGAGTCTGCCGCCGGACATGGCTTGGGCGATTCGATTCATGGTGAACAGTTTTGTGCGGCCTGGAGACTTGCGCCAACTCAAGCACAAGCATGTGCAGGTGGTGCGTGGCAGCAGTGTCTATTTGCGCATGACCTTGCCGCAGACCAAGCGCCACGACGCGCCCATGGTGACATTGCGCCCTGCGGTCCAGGTTTATGAGGCTGCGCTGGCGCAGGCACAGCGAGATGGCCGTGGCGGGCCAGAAGACTATGTGTTTTTACCCGCCGAAACAGACCGCAACTACGCCTTGGCCGTGCTGGGCTTTTGGTTCAAGTGGGTGATGCGCGAGGCCGGTGTGGCCCCAGAAGATGCGATGGGTCGCTTGCGCACGCTTTATTGCTTGCGGCACACGTCGATCATGTTTCGGCTGCTCTATGGCCAGGGCATTGACATGCTCACATTGGCCCGCAATGCCAGAACATCGGTGCAGATGATTGAGCGTTTTTATGCGTCCGCGCTCGACGGCGAGATGAACGTGGCCATGCTGCAAAGCAGGCGCACGTCCAAGCCATGATCCGGTGATCAACCCGGACGAATCTGGGCTTTGATGACCACTTCTTTCCAGCGCGCTTGTTCGCGGGCCACATAGGCGCCATATTCAGCAGGAGTGCCGCCACCCGGCGTGGCGCTTTCGGCCGCGTTTTGCGCCATGATTTCTGGCGATTTCACCGCTTTGGCGCATTCTTGTTGCAGACGGTTGATGATCTCGGGTGGCGTGCCAGCACGGGCGTGGATGCCGTACCACTGCACGGTTTCAAAGTTTTTGAAGCCGAGCTCTGCCACGGTGGGCACATCGGGCAATACCGAAAGCCGCTCGGTGGCACCTGTGGCAATGCAGCGCAAAGCGCCGCTCTTGATGTGCGGCAAGAGGGCTGGTGTGCCTGCGGACAACAATTGAATGCGACCGGCCAGCACGTCGTTGAGGGCGGGGCCTGTGCCGCGGTAGGGGATGTGCGTGATGAACATGCCGGTGGCCAATTTCAGCGCTTCCATGGCCAGGTGGCCCGCACTGGCATTGCCCGCCGAAGCGTAGTTGAGCTGGCCGGGGCGGGACTTGACATAGGCCACCAAAGACTTGAAGTCGTTGGCAGGCACGTCTTTGTGCACCACAAACAGGCTGGGTACGCGGGAGAGCAAGGTGACGGGCACAAAGTCTTTGTTCACGTCGTAGCCGCTGTCGGGGTAGATCAGGGGGTTCACCGCCATCAGGCCAATGTGGCTCATGATGATGGTGTAGCCGTCGGCCGGAGCGCGGAGCATCTCTTGCATGGCGGGTACACCGCCGCCGCCGCCTTTGTTGTCAATGACAAAGGACTGGCCCATTTGCTTGGTCAGCTGGGCGGCAACGCCACGGGCTACGATGCTGGAGGTGCCACCGGATGCGAAGGGGATGATCCAGCGAATGGGCTTGCTGGGCCAGGCCGATTGGGCGTGGCTGGAAACGCCTGCTGCAGCCATACCTGCTGCGCCCATCCACTTGAGGTAGTCGCGTCTTTGGATCGATGAGGTGTCGTTGGGGTTCATGTCTTTTGTCGGTGTGGTTGAAAAAATTGAAGCCACAATCAGAACAAAAAAAACAGGCGTTTTGAAGAGGGAAATTACGTATCAAAAACCCCAGGTGGGAAGGGCTTTAGCGGCCTCGAAAGTGCCGCCAAACTGTCGGAGCAACGAGCAGCAAAACCGAGATCGCCATGAGGCTGCCAGACAGGGGCCGTGTGAAGAAGGTGGACCATTCACCTTGGCTGATGGTCAGCGCCTGGCGCATGGATTGTTCGGCCATGGGGGCCAGAATCAGACCCACGATGAGCGGCGCGGCTGGAAAGTCAAAGCGCCGCATCACATAACCCAGCAGGCCAAAGACAAACAGCAAGCCCACGTTGAAGACCGAGTTGCCTGCGCCGTAAACGCCCGCTGTTGAGATGACGATGATGCCCGCATACAGCCAAGGTGGCGGTATCTTGAGCAGCTTGACCCACAGGCTCACCAGCGGCAGGTTGAGCACCAGCAAGATCACGTTGCCGATATAAAGACTGGCGATCAGCGTCCAGACCAAGCCGCCTTGTTGGCTGAACAGCTGCGGGCCGGTCTGGATGCCATAGCCTTCAAAGGCTGAGAGCATGATGGCGGCCGTGGCGGATGTGGGGATGCCCAGCGTGAGCAGGGGCATGAGCACGCCAGCTGCTGCGGCGTTGTTGGCAGCTTCAGGGCCTGCCACGCCTTCGATCGCGCCGTGGCCAAACTCTTCGGGGTGTTTGGAGAGTTTTTTCTCGGTGTAGTAAGACAGCAGCGTGGGCAGCTCGGCCCCGCCTGCGGGCATGGCGCCAATCGGAAAGCCATAGAACGCGCCCCGGAACCAGGCTTTCCACGAGCGTGACCAGTCCTTTTTGCTCATCCAGAGGCTGCCCGAAAGCTTCATGACCTCGCCGCCTTTGGACTCGCGCCCCTGCCAGGCCAGGTACAGCGCTTCGCCCACGGCAAACAGGCCCACCGCGGCCACGGTGACCTCGATGCCGTCGAGCAGTTCGGGGCGTCCAAAGGTGAAACGGGCTTGGCCGGTTTGCAGGTCGATGCCCACCATGCCCAGCAGCAAGCCCAGGCTCAGGGCCACCAAACCGCGCAACATGGAGTTGCCCAGCACGGCCGACACCGCCACCAGCGACAGCACCATGAGGCTGAAGTATTCGGCCGGGCCAAAGGCCAAAGCCGCATCGACCACCAGAGGCGCAAAAAAGGTCAGCGCCAAGGTGCCGATGGTGCCGGCCACAAAGCTGCCAATCGCTGCCGTGGCCAGCGCTTGCCCAGCGCGGCCACGCCGGGCCATTTTGTTGCCCTCGAGCGCAGTGACCACGGCGGCAGATTCGCCCGGGGTGTTGAGCAAGATGGAGGTGGTGGAGCCGCCATAGGCCGCGCCGTAGTAAATGCCGGCAAACATGACGAACATGCTGGTGGCGGGCACGTGGTAGGTCAGCGGCAGCAGCAAGGCGATGGTGAGTGCCGGGCCAATGCCGGGCAACACGCCCACCAACGTGCCGACAAAACAGCCAATGAAACCCCACATCAGGGTGGTGGGTTGCAATGCAATGGCAAAGCCACCCATCAGGGCATCAAAAGCTTCCATGGGGTATCCGATTCAAATCAACCAAGGCAGTGCAGGCCCAAGGCCCACGCCCAGCAAGCGGGCAAACACAAACCAGAACACGCCGGCAATCAGGCCGCACACGAGCAGTGACTTGCCATTGAAAGGGGCGTCAAAAGCGCGGGCAATGCACATGCCGCACAAGGTGCCCGGCAACACAAAGCCCAATGGGATGACCAACACGATGAAGGCCACCCCACCGCCCAACAAGCTCAGCAGCCGGGTGGTGGAGCCGGGCAGGGCTTCTTGGCCGACTTCCTGGCTCAAGTCCACCTGACGGCCGCGCCAAGCGCTTAAGCCGTACAGCAGCGCCACCAAGGTGAGTCCTGCCACGATGGCGGCCGGGGCCAGCACCGGGCCCACGGTCATCTGCATCATCGATTGCGGAATGACCGTGAGCTGCCAGGCGGCCACGCCGCACACGGCCAACAGCAAAAGAGCCAGGCGCAAAGGCGTCATGCCAGGCCCAGTTCTTTCATCAAGACTTCTTTGTCGGCAATGTCTTTGGCCAGATCGCGCTCAAAAGGGCGCTCGGTCATGAAGGCATTGGTCCACTTGCGGGTTTCGAGTTCTTGTTTCCAGCCGGCCGATTGGGTCAGGCGGGTCACAAAGTCGATCAAGTTGTTGCGCTGTGCATCGTTGATGCCGGGGGCTGCAAACACGCCGCGCCAGTTGGATTCGGTCACGTTGATGCCCAGCTCGGACAAAGTCGGCACGTTGACGCCAGGGATGCGGCTCTTGCCCGAGACGGCCAGAGGGATCATCTTGCCGGCCTTGATTTGTTCTTCAAACTCGGAATAGCCCGAAATGCCCGCCACCACTTGGTTGCCCAAAATGGCTGCGTTGGCGGGGCCGCCACCTGCAAAGGCCACATAGGCGGCTTCGCGCGGGTTTTTGCCGAGTGCTTTGATCATCATGCCCAGGATCAGGTGGTCGGTGCCGCCTGCACTGCCCCCGGCCACCGAGACGGCTTTGGGGTTGGCTTTGATGGCTGCTTCGAGTTCCTTCCAGGTTTTGATCTTGCCTGCTGCAGGCACCACGATGACGCCGGCCTCTTCGGTCAGGCGTGCAATGGGGGTGACGTTTTTGATGGTGATCGGGCTCTTGTTGGCGATGCCCGCGCCGATCATCACCGAGCCACCCACCATCAAGATGTTGCCTTGGCCCTTGCGTTGGTTGACAAAGCGGGGCAGGCCCACCATGCCGCCAGCGCCGCCGACGTTTTCAAAGGCCATATTGCCCACCAGGCCTGCTGCCTTGGCGGCGCGCTCGATGGCGCGCGCTGTGCCGTCCCAGCCGCCACCGGGGGCCGCAGGCACGAACATGTTGAGCGTGTCGAACATGGGTTTGCCTTGTGCCCAAGCAGGCAGGGCCAGTGTGGCGCCTGTGGCAGCGCTGAGGGCCAGAAAATCGCGTTTGGTAATGGACATGCAGGTCTCCTGTGTGAAAATAAAAAACCACTGTCAAGGCCCATGCCTTGCGCAGATGTCACGATTTTGGCGTTCTGCGTCGCACCAAGCTGTCAATCACCTGTCAAAGCTGTTCAGTGAATACCCTCAAGCCACGAATACTGTTGGTGGAAGACACACCCGAGATTGCCTTGTGGCTGGGGACGGCCTTGCGCCAAGGGGGCATGGAGGTGGCTTTTGCCACCGATGGTTTACAGGCCGATCGTTGTCTGCAAGCAGGGCACGGCATGGATGCGGTGTTGCTCGATTTGCAGTTGCCAGGGCAAGACGGTTTGGCTGTCTTGCAAGCGCTGCGCGCACGGGGAGACACCGTGCCGGTGTTGATTTTGACGGCCCGCGCCAGTGTGCCGGACCGGGTGTTGGGCCTGAACATGGGCGCCGATGATTACCTGCCCAAGCCCTTTGACCTGAGTGAGTTGGAGGCGCGTTTGCAGGTGTTGCTGCGCAGGCAAGGCAAGTCCAAAGTGGCCCATCTGCGTTGGGGCCCGCTGGAAATGGAGCCGGACAGCGCTGCGGTCTGGGTGCACGGCCAGCCTTTGGCGCTGACCAAGCGGGAAGCCGCGGCTTTGCGGGTCTTGCTCGAATCGCCCCAGCGTGCCGTGAGCAAAGAGCATTTGCACGCCCAAGTGTTTGCCGACGACAGCGCTGGCCTGGAGGCGGTGGAGGTCTTGATCTACCGTTTGCGTAAAAAACTCGAATCGGCCGAGCCTTTGGCCGACGGGGCGTCAGGGGTGGTGATCACCACGTTTCGGGGCTTGGGCTACATGCTGACCCCAGTGGCCGCGCAGGTGTGATGTGAGCGCTGCTGTGCCTGAACGGTCGGCCGCAACGGCGTCCTTGCGTGGGCGTTTGTTGGCTTGGATTTTGGGGCCTCTGACGGCGCTCATTGCCCTGAACGCCTGGGTGGGCTATGGCCACGCGGTGCAGGCGGCTAACGAAGCCTATGACCGGTCTTTGTATTTGGCCGCCCGGACATTGGCCGAAGAGTTGGTGTGGGTGGATGGACAAGCCCAGCTCGAGTTGATGAAGGCGGCTGGTTATTTGTTTGAAAACCACACGGGCTCGCGTTTGTTTTACAAGCTCAGCACCGTGCAAGGGCAGTGGTTGGCAGGGGCCCGTGATTTGCCCTCTTTGCCCGAACGCCAAGAGGCTTCGGTTCAATTTTTTGCCTTGGTGAGTTTTGGGGATGCGCAATACTTGGGGAGGTCGGTCCGTTTGGTGCAGCTGACCCATGTCATGCCCGATGCGAGCCTCTCGGACCCGCTGATACACATCACGGTGGCGGAAACCCGAGAGGCCCGCCAGCAGATGATTCAACGCATTTTGGGCGACACCCTGAGAAGTCAGGGCTTGTTGTTGCTGGCAGCGGCCTTGTTGGTGGTTTGGGCGGTGGGTCGGGGGATTCGGCCTCTGGAGTCTTTCAGGCAGCAATGGGCGCAAAAACGCGATGACGATTTCTCGGCCGTTCATACGCATGAGATGCCGCGCGAGCTGAGGCCGTTGATGGACACGCTCAACGCCTATGTGGACCGTTTGGGGCGTTTGATCGAGATCCGCAAGCGATTTTTGGACAATGCTGCGCATCAGCTTCGCACGCCCTTGACGGTGCTCAAAACCCAGCTGAGTTTGGCCCAGCGCAATGCCGAACCCGAGCAAGCGGGCGCTTTGTTGCAGGCGGCCCATCAAACCACCGAAGGGGCTGTGCGCTTGACCGAACAAATGCTGGCCTTGGCCCGTGTTGAGCATGCGCGCGAAATACACTCGGCACAGTCGCTGGATCTGGTGCAGTTGGCGCGCGAGGTTACCGAGTCCCACGCGCTGCGTGCCCATCAGCGGGGATGCGATTTGGGTTTTGATGCGCTGGTGCCGAGCTGCCAGGTGTCAGGTGTGGCTTTGCTTTTGCAAGAAGCTGTGGCCAATTTGATCGACAACGCTTTGCAACATTGTTCTGCTGGGGCGCGCATCACGACGCGCGTGGGGCCCGCTTGGGTGGAGGTGGAAGACGATGGCCCAGGCATTGCGCCAGAACATCAGGCGCACGTTTGGGAACGGTTTTACAGGGCGGCGCCTTCGGGTGTGGTGGGCAGCGGTTTGGGCTTGGCGATTGTGCGAGAAATCGCGCTTCAACACGGTGCGCAATGGCGTTTGCAAAGTCCTGTCAATGAAGGCCGTGGGGTCGCCATTCGCCTGAGTTTTGTCAGCGAGATGTCAGCGGGCATTTGACGTCATCGTCCCACGGAATGGGCTGGGCAGTTAATGCCTCGCAAGCCCCAGGTGCGCTGCAACTGGGGTCGAGCTCTTTGAATTCGAGCCTGAGTTCCACCCGGCGACTTTTTTCGGGTTGGTTCAGGATGGCCGAATTGAAGGACGAGCCGCCCACAAAGAACATGTCGCGCACGGCCTGACGGTCGGCTTGACTGGGCGCTTTGGCTGAAGCGTCATCGAGCAAGACACACAGCACCCGTTGGGACCGCGCCAAACTGAGGTTGAGGTTGTAAAGGTAAGAGCCCTCTGGGCTGGCGTAGCCTTCTAAAACAAAGCGTTTGAGCCACATCTGGCAGGCGGGTGTGCGGGCGACTTCCAACACTTTGGGGATGAAATCACGCAAAAAATCAGCGCGTTGGGCATCCAGTTGGTGGCTGTCCTTGGGGAACTCAGCCAAGGTGCCCAACTCCAGTGTTTGCCCACGCAGTTGAACGCCTGTCAATGACTTTTCTTGGGTCATTTGGGCGATGTCTTGGAGGCAGCTTGAAATGCCCTTGTCGCGCTGGACCCGCTGGTCGTCTTGCTTACGCAGTCCTTCGGTCACGCTGAGCAAGGCCACCGCCATGGCCACCAAAAACAGGACCATCAGCGCGGTCATCAGGTCGGCAAATGAGATCCAGAAGGGTTTTTCTGCCTCGTTTTTGCGCCGTTTTGGCGGTGTTCTTGGGGGGGGCAGCATGTGCAGTTTCAGCGCGATGGGCTAGCCGATGGGCCAGCTGATGTGTCGCCGCGCAATTGCTGCAAAATTTTGTGCGACAAATGGGTTTGCATTTCTGCCGCCAGCGTGAGTCTTTCCAAATGCGGCGCCCCTGCATGGGGGGTGAACAGGCTGTCCAGGTTTTGCTGCAGTTGCTCGACTTGTTGGTAGCGACCCGTCAGCAGTGATTTTTCAAGCCAGGTGAACACCATGGCCAAGGTGATGGCCAAGGCAGAGACCAAAAAAGCATGGCCAACGGTTTGCACCAATTGGCTCAACTCGCTTTGCACTTGAGCGGGGTTGGACACATCAAAGCCAATCAAGCCCGCGATCAGGCCGGTGAACGTGCCGATGATGCCGACGCCGGTCAAGATCCCCGGGATGTGGGCGAAAAAATGGGTTTGGAGGGGCGAATCCACCAGGGCTTGGTCGGTGAAAAAGTTTTCAGCGTGGCTGCTGGCTTGCCATTGCCCGGCACGGGCCTGTGAGGTGGATTCGAGGTGTTGCAGGGTGTCCACTGCTTGTTGGTATTCGGCCCAGAGTGCAGCCATTTCTTCGTCAGATGAGGCCAAGTGCTCCATGTCGGCCAGGTCCAGGCGCCCGCCATCAGAGCGCATGTTCATGTGTGCAAAAAAAGCGCGGGACAAATGGCTGACGCGTTGCCTGGCTGCACCCAGGGGCCCGGTGCCGGCGCTTTCCCATTGTGGTTGCAGGCTGGTGGCGTATTGCTGCCAAGCGTGACGCAAAGCGGGCGTGGTCATGGCGCCTTGTTCAATGTCGTCCAAATCGATGCGTGCCCTCGGACTTTGCCCAAGCCATTGACTCAATTGGGTGTTGGCTTGCGCCAATTGGACTTTCAGGCGCAAAGCGGGCAAAACAAAGCGCGTGGTGCAGTGCAGTCCAATCCACACGATCACGGCGGTGACGGTCCACAGGTGCCAATAAGCTGCAAGGTGGTTCATGGGTTCTGTCATGTCGTGGGTGAGTCTTGGGGATCAATTCAGTCTAGCAAAAGCCGAGTCCAAAGACCTGCGGCTCACCGGGGCTGCTGCCATATGGGCTTTGCAGACCCGAGGTCTGGGCTAGAATATGCGATTCCGAGGAGCGTTGCAGCGCCCCCTGGCTTGCAACCCAAGCCGGCAGCGGGGCGTGAGGCTCGGAACACTTCAACAGCAACGACGCTCATCCACTTGACGTGTGGTGAGCCTGTTTTTCCCCAATTCAGTGCCCGTGCTCACGCCTGTGGTTCATTCACATTGCTTGGAGCTTTTCTCATGAATGCACGTATTCCTACCGCCGTCCACACCGATTGCGTGATCGCCGACATCGGCCTGGCCGATTGGGGCCGCAAAGAAATCAAAATCGCCGAGACCGAAATGCCTGGCCTGATGGCCATCCGCGAAGAGTTCAACAAGGCCCAGCCTTTGAAGGGCGCGCGCATCACCGGTTCCTTGCACATGACCATCCAGACGGCCGTGCTGATCGAGACCTTGCAAGCCCTGGGCGCCGATGTGCGTTGGGCCTCTTGCAACATCTTCTCGACCCAAGATCATGCCGCCGCTGCGATTGCAGCCAAAGGCACACCCGTGTTCGCCATCAAGGGCGAAACCCTGGCCGATTACTGGGACTACACCCACCGCATTTTTGAATTCGGCGCTGCTGGCACCGAAGGCGAAGGCCCCAACATGATCTTGGACGACGGCGGCGACGCCACCTTGCTCATGCACCTGGGCAAGCGCGCAGAAACCGACCCATCACTCATCGCCAACCCCAGCAGCGAAGAAGAAGTCTGCTTGTTTGACGCCATCAAAGCCAAGCTGGCCGTGGACCCCACCTGGTACAGCCGCAAGGGTGCGCAGATCATCGGTGTGACCGAAGAGACCACCACCGGCGTGTTGCGCCTGAACGAAATGGCCGCCAAGGGCAGCTTGATGTTCCGCGCCATCAACGTGAACGACTCGGTGACCAAGAGCAAGTTTGACAACCTGTACGGCTGCCGCGAATCTTTGGTGGACTCCATCAAGCGCGCCACCGACGTGATGATCGCCGGCAAAGTGGCCGTGGTCGCTGGTTACGGTGACGTGGGCAAGGGTTCGGCCCAAGCTTTGCGCGCCTTGAGCGCCCAAGTCTGGGTGACCGAGATCGACCCGATCAACGCCTTGCAAGCCGCGATGGAAGGCTTCAAGGTCGTGACCATGGAATACGCTGCCGACAAGTGCGACATCTTTGTGTCCGCCACCGGCAACAAAAACGTGATCCGCTACGAGCACATGGCCGCCATGAAAGACGAAGCCATCGTTTGCAACATCGGTCACTTTGACAACGAGATCGATGTCGCATCGCTGGAAAAGCTGCAGTGGGACGAGATCAAACCCCAGGTCGACCACGTCATCTTCCCCGATGGCAAGAAGATCACCCTGCTGGCCAAAGGCCGCCTGGTGAACCTGGGCTGCGCCACCGGTCACCCCAGCTTCGTGATGTCCTCCTCTTTTGCCAACCAGACCATCGCCCAGATCGAGCTGTTCACCAAGCAAGACCAGTACGAAAACGGCAAGGTCTATGTCTTGCCCAAGCACCTGGACGAAAAAGTGGCCCGTTTGCACCTGAAGAAAGTCGGCGCCATGCTGACCGAACTGAGCGAAGAGCAAGCCGCTTACATCGGTGTGTCCAAGAACGGTCCTTACAAAGCCGACACTTACCGCTATTGAAAACCACGCATGCGCATTGACCAACTTCTTGTCGAGCGCGGCCTGGCCGCTTCTCGCTCCCAGGCTCAGCGACTGATCGCCGGGGGTGTTAAGTGGCAGCAGCCCGACGGAATTTGGCGTGCGGTGGTGAAAAACCGCGACGAGGTGCCTGAGGGCGCTGCATTGCAGCTGCTCGATGATGCCGAGTCGCGTTATGTCTCGCGCGGTGGCCTCAAGCTCGAAGGGGCCTTGAAGGCTTCTGGTGTGCAAGTGCAAGGCCTGCGCTGCCTGGATGTCGGGCAAAGCACCGGTGGTTTCACCGACTGTTTGTTGCAACACGGCGCAGCCGAAGTCGTGGGCATTGATGTGGGCCATGCCCAAGTGCATCCACGCATCAGCCAAGACGAGCGGGCGGTTTGCATTGAGGGCGTGAACGCCCGCGATGTGGTGCCGGGTGACGAACGGGTGCCTGACGCACTCGAAGGTTTTGACCTGGTGGTGGGTGATGTGTCTTTCATCTCGCTCACGCTGGTGCTGCCGGGTGTGGTGCATTTGCTCAAGCCCACGGGCCAGCTGCTGATGTTGGTCAAGCCCCAGTTTGAGTTGCAACCGGGCCAAGTGGGCAAGGGCGGCATCGTCAAAGACGAGCGCCATTACCCTTTCATTGAAAACCGGGTGCGCACCGCTTTGACCGATTTGGGTTTGGAGGTGAGCGCGTGGATGGACAGCCCGATTGAAGGCGGTGACGGCAACCGTGAATTTTTTGTGCAGGCCTGCTGGCCTGATCCCGCTGCGGTGCTGCCTGCGCGTGAAAAAACGCGTGTGGCACATGAGGCCGATCTGGCCGCCAAGGCTTATGCCAAGGCCAACGACTATTGAATTTTTGAAGGTGTTGTGATGTCTGGTTTGAATCTGCCGATCAGCCTGGAATTTTTTCCACCCAAAACCCCTGAAGGCACCGAAAAACTGCGTGGTGTGCGTGAGAAGTTGTATGCCCTCAAGCCCGAGTTTTGCTCGGTGACCTATGGCGCAGGTGGCTCTACTCAAGAGGGTACTTTTGCCACGGTGGGCGCGATCCAGGCCGAAGGCTTGAGCGCTGCTTGTCACTTCTCTTGCATTGGCGCGACCAAGGCTTCGGTGCGTGCCGAGCTGGCCACGCTCAAAGCCATGGGCGTCAGACGATTGGTGGCTTTGCGCGGCGACTTGCCCAGCGGCTACGGCGCGGGGGGTGAGTTTCACTACGCCAGCGACCTGGTGGCTTTCATCCGAGCCGAGACCGGCGACGATTTCCACATCGAGGTGGCCGCTTACCCCGAGATCCACCCGCAAGCCAAGTCGCCCGAGGCCGATTTGCAGGCCTTTGCCACCAAGGTGAAAGCCGGTGCCGATTCGGCCATCACGCAATACTTCTACAACAGCGATGCGTATTTCCGCTTTGTGGACGATGTCTACAAACTCGGTGTGGATGTGCCCGTGGTGCCCGGCATCATGCCCATCACCAGTTCGTCGCAGTTGCTGCGTTTTTCGGACGCATGCGGTGCCGAGATCCCGCGTTGGATCCGGCTGCGCTTGCAGGCGTACGGCGACGACATCGCGTCCATCAAAGCCTTTGGCCTGGATGTGGTGTCTGACTTGTGTGAGCAGCTGATCCATGGTGGCGTGCCCGCCATCCACTTCTACACCATGAACCAGAGCGCCCCTACGCTGGACATTGTGGACCGCCTGAGCGGCCATTGAGCTTCGTGCTCAGTGGCTTGACGCACAGATCACCAAAAAGCAACGCCCGCCTTTGATGCAGCGCAAAGGGTTCTGTTGCTGCGAACCCGGCCTGAGATCATTTGATGTGCCTCAAGTTGGCACACCGCTGCCGATATTCCAATGAAATCGAGAGGTTTGTCTCTCGCATACATAAGGAAAATCGACATGAAAAAACAAACTTGGTGGGTAGCCCTGTTGCTGGCGGGATCGGTCACCGGCGTGATGGCTCAAAGCATGAGCGAAAGTCCTTGGCAAGTTCGCTTGCGCTCCGTGCATCTGGACAGTGTCAACAAGGACACGACCCCTTTGGGCTTGTCCATCGACAACAAGTCATTTGCAACCATCGATTTCTCGTATTTTTTCGACAGGAACCTGGCCGCAGAACTGAGCTTGACCTCGGATCAGAAGCAAAGGGTCTATGCCAATGGCACCGACATTGGTTCCTTCAAGCATATGCCAACGACGTTGCTGCTGCAGTACCACTTCACGGACTTTGAGGGCTTCAAGCCCTATGTCGGTGGCGGGATCACCTACACCCACTTCAGTGGGGCGTCATTGCCCCCGGGGGTCACTTTGGACAGCCACAGCTGGGGAACGGCCTTCCAAGTGGGGGTGGATTTTCCGATTGATAAAAATTGGTCGATCAACCTGGATGTGAAAAAGGCCTACATCCGAACCGATGTGTATGCCGACGGCAGCGGTTTGGGCCGATTGCGGGTGGATCCAATGCTCCTCGGCGTGGGCATTGGCTACCGTTATTGAGGGCGTGATCCACGGGCTATCCAGTCCGTGGGCATCCTCGCTCAAAGGTAGGGGTTGGGCAATCCCAATCCGGCGAGGATGGCCACCTCATAAGCCTCCATCTCTTGCGCATCGGCGGTGCTGGTTTCATGGTCCCAGCCTTGCGCGTGCAGCGTGCCGTGCACCAGCAAATGCGTGTAATGCGCCGCCAGCGTTTTGCCTTGCGCTTGGGCTTCGCGGGCCACCACCGGCGCGCAGAGCACCAAGTCTGCCATCACCACGGGTTCTTGCTCGTAATCAAAGGTCAGCACATTGGTGGCGTAGTCCTTTTTTCGGTAGCTCTTGTTCAGTTTGCGCCCTTCTTCTTCGCCCACGATGCGCACGGTGATCTCGGCGTCATCGGCCAGGGCATGGCGGATGGCGCGCGTTACGGCGTGGCGCGGCAGGGCGGCGCGGTGGCGCGCAGCTTCGGGAATGTCGCCAAATTGCAGGGACAGTTGAAGTTGTTGCAAGGGCATGGGCAAAGAGAAAAATCGGTGTATCGAGGTTGTGGGGTGCGCGGCGCGTTAAGGCCATGCCGACGGTTCAGTCGTCGCTGTCCAAAGGTTTGCGTCGGGTGCTGATCCCTGAGCGCATGGGGGCGCTGCCTTGCGCTTCATAGGCATCGACAATGCGGGCCACCAGGGGGTGACGCACCACATCGGCACTGGAAAAGCGCGTGAAGGCAATGCCTTTGACGCGCTTGAGCACGCGCTCAGCGTCAATCAGGCCTGAGAGCTGCCCCTTGGGCAAGTCGATCTGACTCACATCGCCCGTGACCACGGCCTTGGCCCCAAAGCCAATGCGGGTCAGGAACATTTTCATCTGCTCGGTGCTGGTGTTTTGCGCTTCGTCCAGGATCACAAAGGCATTGTTCAGCGTGCGCCCGCGCATGAAGGCCAGGGGGGCAATCTCGATCGCGTTGCGTTCAAAGGCTTTTTGCACCTTGTCATAACCCATCAGGTCATACAGCGCGTCATAGAGGGGTCGCAGGTACGGGTCGACCTTTTGCGACAGGTCGCCTGGCAAAAAGCCCAGTCGCTCGCCTGCCTCGACCGCCGGACGGGTGAGGACAATGCGCTGCACGCTGGCGCGCTCCAGCGCATCCACAGCGCAGGCCACAGCCAGATAAGTCTTGCCCGTGCCCGCAGGCCCGATGCCAAAGCTGATGTCGTGGGCGGCAATGCTCTCCAGATAGGCCGCTTGCACCGGGGTGCGGGCCTTCAGGTCGGCGCGGCGGGTTTGCAGTTGGGGCAGGTCGGCTTCTTCGCCGCCGCTGTCGCCCACCAGCATCAGCTGCACCATGTCGGGTGAAATCGGACGGTCAGCCCGCTCATAGATCGCCTGCAAGATCTCCATGGCCCGCAGCGCCACGGCCTTGGGGCCATCCACCTTGAACTGCTCATGGCGGTGCGCGATGCTCACCTGCAGACCCGCTTCGATGGTGCGCAGGTGTGCGTCCATGGGGCCACACAGGTGCGACAAGCGGGTGTTGTTGTGCGGGGTGAAGGTGTGTCTGACGATCAAGTTGATAATCCTAGCTGCGCGCGGTTTGTGCCCAGGACGGCCCGGGCAAATGCGCATTTTCTCCCATCGCAGGCATTTAAGGCGTCACCCTCCATGATTGGCAAACTCACCGGCATCCTGAGCGACAAAAACCCACCCGAGGTGATCGTGGACTGCCATGGCGTGGGCTACGAGGTGAATGTGCCGATGAGCACGTTCTACAACTTGCCCGCCACGGGCGACAAAGTCAGTTTGGTCACACACTTTGTGGTGCGCGAGGATGCGCAAATTCTTTACGGCTTTGCCACCTTGGCAGAGCGTGAAGCCTTTCGACAACTCATCAAAATTTCCGGCGTGGGCCCCCGCACCGCTTTGAGCGTTCTGTCGGGCATGAGCGTGACCGATTTGGCGCAGGCCATCACCACTCAAGAAGTCGGCCGCTTGGTCAAGGTGCCGGGCATCGGCAAAAAAACCGCCGAGCGCTTGCTGCTCGAACTCAAAGGCAAGCTGGGTGGCGACATCGGCGGTTTGTTTGCGGTCAATACCCCCGACGCGCAAAGCGACATCCAGCAGGCTTTGCTGGCTCTGGGCTACAGCGACAAAGAAGCCGCTGCAGCCCTCAAGAGCTTGCCCGCGGATGTGGGCGTGAGCGAGGGCATCAAACTGGCACTCAAAGCCTTGAACAAATAAGTGAACTGAGCCATGAGCATCCGCACAGACGACTTCGCCCCGCAACCCGAACCCCGGGTCATTTCTGCGGCCCCCGTGTCCCATCAAGAAGAAGCCATTGAACGCGCCTTGCGCCCCAAACTGCTCGACGAATACGTCGGCCAGGTCAAGGTGCGTGAGCAGCTGGAGATTTTCATCAGCGCCGCCAAGATGCGCGAAGAGCCGCTGGACCATGTGCTGCTGTTTGGCCCGCCTGGCCTGGGCAAGACCACGCTCAGCCACATCATCGCCGCCGAGCTGGGTGTGAACCTGCGCCAGACCAGTGGCCCGGTGCTCGAAAAACCCAAAGACCTGGCGGCATTGCTCACCAATCTGGAGCGCAACGACGTGCTCTTCATTGACGAGATCCACCGCCTGTCGCCCGTGGTCGAAGAGATTTTGTACCCCGCGCTGGAGGACTACCAGATCGACATCATGATCGGCGAAGGACCTGCGGCCCGCAGCATCAAGCTTGACCTGCAGCCCTTCACTTTGGTGGGTGCGACCACGCGGGCGGGCATGCTGACCAACCCGCTGCGCGACCGCTTTGGCATCGTCTCGCGGCTGGAGTTCTACACGCCCGAAGAGCTGTCCCGCATCGTGACGCGCAGTGCCGGTTTGCTCAAAGCGCCGATCGACCCGGAAGGTTCGTTCGAGATCGCCCGTCGCTCACGCGGCACGCCCCGCATTGCCAACCGCTTGCTGCGCCGGGTGCGAGACTATGCCGATGTCAAGGGCGACGGCACCATCGACAAAGGCCTGGCGCAAAAAGCCTTGGTCATGCTGGATGTGGACCCAGAAGGCTTTGACTTGATGGACCGCAAACTGCTCGAAGCCGTGATCCACCGCTTTGATGGCGGCCCAGTGGGCCTGGACAACATCGCGGCCAGCATCGGCGAAGAGCGCGACACGATCGAGGACGTGATCGAGCCGTATTTGATCCAGCAAGGTTATTTGCAGCGCACGCCGCGTGGGCGCATCGCCACGCTGGCAGCGTTCCGGCATTTGGGCGTCACGCCACCGAAAAACTTTGGGCAGTGAGCGAGCCGGGGCCGCACTGGCTTGGCCCCGATAATCACGCCATGAATGAAACCCCCCAAGACGCGACACCGACGGGCTTTGCCCAGCTGAAACTGGCCCCGGCCACCCTGCACAACCTGGAGCAACTGGGCTACACCCAGATGACGCCGATTCAGGCGGCCAGCTTGCCCGTGACTTTGGCGGGGCAAGACCTGATCGCCCAAGCCAGCACCGGCAGCGGCAAAACCGCGGCTTTTGGCCTGCCCTTGATCGAGCGCTTGCAAACGGCGGGCTCGCCCAGCGCAGCCATTCAAGCGGTGATTTTGTGTCCCACGCGTGAGCTGGCCGACCAGGTCACGCAAGAAATCCGCCGCTTGGCCCGCGCCCGCCAGAACGTGAAAGTCGTCACCCTGTGTGGTGGCGTGGCCCTGCGTGGCCAAACGCTGAGTTTGGAGCACGGCGCCGACGTGGTGGTGGGCACTCCCGGCCGCATCCTGGACCACCTGGAGCGCGGCTCTTTGAGTTTGGCGGGCGTCAACACGCTGGTGCTGGACGAAGCCGATCGCATGCTGGACATGGGCTTTTTTGACGACATCGCCAAAGTGGTGCGCCAATGCGCCAAAGACCGCCAAACCTTGCTGTTTTCGGCCACTTATCCCGAAGGCATCGCCAAGCTGGCCGCGCAGTTCATGCGTTCGCCACAGACCGTGAAAGTGGAGGCGCAGCACAGCGCGCACAAGATCCGTCAAATTTTTTACGAAGTGAGCGAAAGCCAGCGGCTGGATGCTGTGTCCAAACTGTTGGCGCATTTTCGCCCCGAGCGCACGCTGGCCTTTTGCAACACCAAGCAGCAGTGCCGAGATCTGGTGGCAGTGTTGCAGGCCCAGGGCTACAGCGCGCTGGCGTTGTTTGGCGAGCTGGAGCAGCGAGAGCGCGACCAAGTGTTGGTGCAGTTTGCCAACCGGAGCTGCTCGGTGCTGGTGGCCACCGATGTGGCTTCACGCGGGCTGGATGTGGAAGGATTGGAGGCCGTGATCAACGTGGACGTCACGCCTGACCCCGAAATCCACATCCACCGCATTGGCCGCACCGGACGGGGCGATGCCGAAGGGCTGGCCCTGACGCTGGCCAGCATGGACGAGATGGGCTCGGTCGGCAAGATCGAGGTGATGCAAGGCCGCGAATCCAAGTGGGAGCCCTTGTCGGGCCTCACGCCCGCAGCCGGTGGGCCGCTGCAACCGCCCATGCGCACCTTGCAAATTGTGGGTGGACGCAAGGAAAAGATCCGTGCTGGTGACGTGATGGGCGCGCTGGCGGGCGAATGCGGCCTGACGCGAGAGCAGGTGGGCAAAATCAATGTGAACGAATTCTCAACCTATGTGGCGGTGCAGGCCGCTTTGGCCAAAAAGGTCGAATCGCAGCTGTCGCACGGCAAGATCAAAGGCAAGGGTGTGAAAGTGCGTTTGCTCTGAGGCGTTTATGGAAACCAAATGGCTGGAAGATTTTGTGAGCTTGGCTGAAACCCGCAGTTTCAGCCGTTCGGCGCAGCTGCGCCATGTCACGCAACCGGCTTTTTCGCGCCGTATCCAGTCGCTTGAAGCGTGGGCGGGCGCCAACTTGGTTGACCGAAGCTCGTACCCGACCCAGCTCACCCCAGCGGGCGTGACCTTGTATGCGCAAGCGCTGGAGATGCTGCAGGCGCTGCAAAACACGCGGGCCATGCTGCGGGGCCACAACGCTGTAGGGCAAGACTTCATTCAGTTTGCTGTGCCGCACACCTTGGCTTTTACTTTTTTCCCGGCGTGGATGGCCGCTTTGCGTGAGAGCTTTGGTCCGATCAAAAGCCGATTGAGCGCGCTCAATGTGCACGATGCGGCCATGCGCATGGCCGAAGGCGGGTGCGACGTGCTGATCGCTTACCACCACCCATCGCTGCCTTTGCAGATTGACCCGGAGCGTTATGACATGGTGGTGCTGGGCCATGAGGTCTTGGCGCCCTATGCCCCAACGCGCCCGGATGGGCGTGCGCTGTTCAGCTTGCCCGGCTTGGCGGCCAAGCCTTTGCCTTATCTGGGCTATGCGCCAGGGGCTTACTTGGGGGACATCACCGACTGGATTTTGAAGCAGGCCGGCACCCCAGTGCATTTGGAGCGTGTCTATGAAACCGACATGGCCGAGGGGCTGAAGGTGATGGCTTTGGAGGGCCATGGCGTGGCCTTTTTGCCCCGCAGCGCGGTGAAAAAAGAAGTGCAGTCCGGAGCGCTGGTGGAGGTGACGCTGCCTGAAGGGCAAGCTTTGGCGCTCAGCATGGAGGTGCGGGCTTACCGGGAAAAGCCCTTGTCCAAATCGCCCACGCCCGGGCCCGCACAGCTGCTTTGGCAGCATTTGACCCAAAGCAGCGGCCCCGTTCACTCCTCTCGTTGAGTGTTCATCTTTTGTTAATGCGTTTCCAGCCGGATGCTCAGGGAAAACCTGAGGCGAAGGGGTTTTAAAATTGACTATATTCACACCCTTGACTGGGCAGGCACGCTTTGTGCAAAAGACCGGTGTGGAGGTGATGGGCTGGCGCCAACTTGGTGCGGGCCTGAACCGAAGCCCTTGTCCATCAAAAGTCCTAGGGAACTTACCTAGGCGATCCATGTCTGGATTTGGCATTTAATCAAGGGGTGGCGATTTGCCGCTCAAACGTTCATAAGAGGATTCAACCCATGAAAAAATACACACAGACCGTGATCGGTACCGTGTTGGCAACAGCCGGTTTGTTGGCCGCGACATCTGCCATGGCCGGTAAAACACTGGACCAAATCAAGCAGCGTGGCCAGATTGTTTGCGGCGTCAACACCGGTTTGGCCGGTTTTTCGGCCGCTGACTCCAGTGGCAACTGGTCGGGTCTGGATGTGGACCACTGCCGTGCTGTGGCCGCCGCTGTCCTGAGCGACGCCACCAAAGTCAAATACGTGCCCCTGACTGCACAGCAGCGCTTTACTGCACTGCAGTCTGGTGAGATCGACGTGTTGGCCCGCAACAGCACCAGCACCATGAGCCGTGACGCCTCTTTGGGCCTGCACTTTGCTGGCGTGAACTACTATGACGGCCAGGGCTTCATGGTTCCCAAAGGCAAGATCACCAGCGCCAAGCAGCTCAAGGGCGCTACGGTTTGCGTGCAGTCCGGCACCACCACCGAGAAAAACCTGACCGACTACTCACGCACTCACAAGCTCAACCTCAAGCCTGTGGTGTTTGAAAAAGTTGAAGCGGCCACCGGCGCTTACTTCGCTGGCCGTTGCCAGGCTTACACCACCGACACATCGGGCTTGGCCTCTGTGCGTGCCAAGGAAGCCAAAGACCCAACTGCCCACGTGATCTTG
>CANGZO010000006.1 GCA_947458305.1 Comamonadaceae bacterium | reverse complement strand
GGGGCAGGGCGATTACGGCCGCAGCCTGGCCGAAGATGTGATGGTGATGATGCTGTTTGGCCTGAGCCTGCAGTGGATGATGGCTTTGGGCGGCTTGGTCAGTTTTGGCCATGCGGCGTTTTTTGCGCTGGGTGCCTATGGCGTAGCCTTGTCGCATCTGCATTGGGGCGCGGGTTTGATCGCCGCTTTGGCGTCCGGCATGGCGCTGGCGCTGGCGGTGGCTTTGGCCTTTGGCGCTTTGGTGGTGCGCAGCAGCGGGGTGTACCTGGCCATGCTGTCCTTGGCGCTGGCGCAAATGATTTGGGCGGGGGCCACGCAATGGGTGGGCCTGACGGGGGGTGACAACGGTTTGATTGGCTTGCGTTTGATCGCGCCAGAATCGCGTGCTTTGGCCGATGCGGTGCTGTGCGCCTTCATGCTTTTGGCCATCGTGGGCATGGCCCGTGTGGTTCGCTCCGGCCGGGGCGCGGCTTTGCAGGCGCTGCGCGACGCGCCATTGCGGGCGGCGGCCAGCGGTTTGCCGGTGCAGGCCTTGCGCTACCAGGTGTTTGTGGGCAGCGCCACCTTGGCGGGCCTGGCCGGGGGCTTGTGGGCCGCCTTCAAAGGGGCGGTGTTTCCGTCGGTGGCTTCGGTCGCCATGTCGGTGGATGCTTTGCTGGTCATCTTGCTCGGCGGTGTGCACCAGCTGTGGGGTTCGGCTGTGGGCAGTGCACTCTTGGTTTGGGGAGGGGCCGAGCTGGGCCGGGGCCTGGAGTATTGGCGCGGGGTTTTGGGCTTGGTGATCATGTGGGTCATGGTGCTGGCGCCCAGTGGTGTGTTGGGTGGGCTGCAAATGGGGTTGGCCCGCTGGTGGCCTGGCAAGGGGCGCAACGCATGAAACCGAAGACCCCCATGGCACTGCAGGTGCGCGGTCTGGCCAAGCATTTTGGCGGCGTGCGGGCGCTGGACGGCGTGCACTTCTCTGTGCCCGCAGGCCAGTGCGTGGCCCTGATCGGCCCCAACGGCGCAGGCAAGTCGACCTGTTTTGCCTGCTTGGCGGGCCAGCAAGTGCCCACGGCGGGCGAAGTGCTGTGGCAAGGTCAATCGCTTTTGGGCAAACCACCCGCCGAGCGCCAGCGCCTGGGCGTGGCCCGCACCTTTCAGGTGGCGCAAACCTTTGAGGCGCTGACGGTGCTGCAAAACATTCAACTGGTGCTGCGCGGTGGTGCACCGCTGGCCTGGTGGGACCGGCTGGACCGCCGCCAGCCCGAGCTGGCGCTGCGCCTGGCCGCGCAAGCGGGTTTAGAAACCCTAGCCCAAGCCACCGTGGCCGATTTGCCTTACGGCGCAAAAAAACGCCTAGAGCTGGCCATGGCATTGGCGGGCTTGCCCGACGCTGAGTTCGGCGCTGTGGCCGATCAGGATATCCATACAGCGCCTTCTTTGCTGCTGCTCGACGAGCCCGCTGCTGGGCTGGCCCTGGCCGAGCGGGCCGACATGATGGCCTTGGTGCGGCAGGTGGCGTTGCAAGGCGTGACGGTGCTCTACACCGAGCACAACATGGACGCTGTGTTTGGCGTGGCCGACCGGGTGCTGGTGCTGATGCAAGGCCGCTTGGTGGCCGACGGGCTGCCCGAAGCGGTGGCGCAAGACCCGCAGGTGCGCGAGCGCTACCTGGGGCTCGACTTCGACATGAAAGGCCTGCGCGATGCTCAACGTTGAAGGCCTGAACGCCTGGTATGGCCAAGCCCAGGCCTTATTCGAGGTGAGCTTGTCGGTGGGCGAGGGCGAGTTGGTTGTCATTCAAGGTTTGAACGGCGCGGGCAAATCCACCTTGCTGCAAAGCCTGATCGGCATCGGCCCCCGAGCGCAAGGTCGAATCACTTGGCAAAACGAGCCCATCCAAAGTTGGCCTGCGCACCGCCGCGCCAAGGCAGGCTTGGGTTTTGTCGCCGAAGACCGGCGCTTGTTCACCGGCTTGTCGGTGAAAGAAAACCTGTGGATTGCCGCCCCCTCGGGTTCAAGCGCTCAGGCCACGCCCGCGCAGCGCTTTGACAGCGTGATGGCCTTGTTCCCCCAGCTGCAAACCATGCTGCACCGCCCGGCCAGCCAGATGAGCGGGGGCGAGCAGCAAATGCTGGCGCTGGCCCGCACCCTGATGACCGGCCCGCGCCTCTTGCTGTTGGATGAGCCTTGTGAGGGCATTGCCCCGGTGCTGGTGGCGGCCATGCGCGACGCGCTGCTGCAGCTGGCCCGGGAAGGTGTGGCCATGCTGGTGGCCGAGCAAAACAACATCTTGGCCGGACATGCCCAGCGCGTGCTGGTGCTGACCAGTGGACGCCTGCAAACGGTGATTTGAGCCTCATCTGTCCGAGGTCAGGCATCCCTTACACTGACCCACAAGAAAAAACGGCACCAGCCGTCAGAGACAACACACACCATGATCATCACCAGTCTGCTCGACACCGACCTGTACAAGTTCACCATGATGCAGGTCGTGCTGCACCAGTTTCCCGGGGCGCAGGTCGAATACAAGTTCAAGTGCCGCAACCCAGGTGTGCCCCTGGCGCCTTTTGCCGAAGAGATTCGCCGGGAAATTCGCTCCCTTTGCAGCCTGAGCTTCAAGGAGACCGAGCTGCATTACCTGCGTTCGCTGCGCTTCATCAAAAGTGACTTTGTGGATTTTTTGGGCCTGTTCAAGCTCAATGAAAAATGCATCGAGGTCTTGCCGTTGCCGTCGGGTGAGATCGACATCACCATCCGTGGACCGTGGTTGCACACCATCTTGTTTGAAATCCCGGTGCTGGCCATCGTCAATGAGGTGTTCTTTCGCAACACCCAAAAGGTGCCCGACCTGATGGAAGGGCGCCGCCGTTTGGACACCAAGATTGCCCAGTTGCAGGCCGGCGGTCTTGAAACCCTGAAGATTGCCGACTACGGCACGCGCAGGCGCTTTTCAAGGGCTTGGCACGAAGAAGTCTTGCGTGTCTTGTCGGCCCGTTTGGGAACCGGCCCCGATGGCCAGTTTGCTGGAACCAGCAATGTTTATTACGCCTACCTGTTGGGCCTCACGCCCTTGGGCACCATGGCGCACGAGTACCTGCAGGCCGCACAGGCCTTGGGTCCCCGATTGCGCGACAGTCAGGTGTTTGCCTTTGAGTCTTGGGCCAAGGAGTACCGGGGCGACTTGGGCATTGCGCTGAGCGATGTGTACGGCTTCAATGCTTTTTTACGCGACTTTGACCTGTATTTTTGCAAGCTGTTCGATGGCGCAAGGCACGACAGCGGCGACCCGTTCAGCTGGGGCGAACGCATGATCGCGCACTACCAACACAACCGGGTAGACCCCAGAACCAAGACATTGATTTTCAGCGACAGCTTGACCATCCCACGCACCATTGAGTTGTTTGAGCAGTTCCGGGGGCGCTGCCAGCTGGCCTTTGGGGTGGGCACCAATCTGACGAATGACCTGGGTTACGAGCCCTTGCAGATCGTCATCAAGATGACCCGGTGCAATGGCCAACCTGTGGCCAAACTTTCAGACTCGCCAGGCAAAGGCATGTGCGACGATGAAAAATACTTGGCTTACCTGCGCCAAGTATTTGAAATTTCTCCGGTGGCCTGAAAAGGAATAAAGCGCCCGTTAACATACGCCACCTTTTTACAGGAGTTGCACTGATGACGCTATTGGGTACGAGACGGACCGCCTGGCTGGCATTGCCAATGTTGCTGGCCATGTCCAGTGGGGCTTTTGCGGCTGATTTTGACGGTTCGCAGTTGTCGGCGATTTGGGGTGTGCCTTTTGCAGGCCTTTTGTTGTCGATTGCCTTTATGCCTTTGTTGGTGCCGCATTTTTGGCACCACCATTACGGCAAAGTGGCTGCTGCTTGGGGCTTGGCATTTTTGGTGCCTTTTGGTGTGATGTTTGGGCCGGCGATGGCCGGCGTGAACATGGTGCATGCCCTGTTTGCCGAATACATCCCCTTCATCATTTTGCTCACGGCACTGTTTACGGTGTCGGGCGGCATTTTCATTCGGGGTAATCTGCATGGCAGCCCTGCACTGAACACGGCCATCCTGGGCATTGGCGCTGTGTTGGCCAGTTTCATGGGCACCACCGGCGCCTCCATGTTGTTGATTCGCCCCTTGATCCGGGCCAACGACAACCGCAAGCATGTGGCGCATGTGGTGGTGTTTTTCATCTTCATCGTCTCCAATGCCGGTGGTTCGCTGACCCCTTTGGGCGACCCACCGCTGTTCTTGGGCTTTTTGAAGGGCGTGGATTTCTTCTGGACCCTCAAACACATCTTCCCTGAAACATTGTTCATGCTCGGCAGCTTGCTGACCATTTTTTACTTCCTGGACAGTTGGTATTACAACCGCCGTGAAGAGTTGGTACCGCAAGACCCTACGCCCGACTCTAAGGCCATCGGTTTTGATGGGGGTATCAACTTCGCTTTGTTGGGCGCGGTGGTGGGCTTGGTGCTGATGAGCGGGTTGTGGAAGTCGGATGTGTCCTTCGACATCTATGGCACTGTGGTCGGCCTGCCCGGCGTGGTCCGTGATGTGGGTCTGGTGGCTGTGACTTTCTTGTCGCTCATGATCACGCCCGCCAAAGTGCATGCTGACAACCAGTTTGGTTGGGCTCCGATGCAAGAGGTGGCCAAGTTGTTTGCGGGTATTTTCCTGACCATTATCCCGGTCATTGCCATGCTCAAGGCCGGCGTGAATGGTCCGTTCGGTGCGGTGGTTTCGGCCGTGACCCAGCCAGACGGCAGCCCGGATGTGATGATGTATTTTTGGATCACCGGTGCATTGAGCTCATTCTTGGACAACGCCCCGACCTATTTGGTGTTCTTCAATACCGCAGGCGGTGACCCTCAGGTGTTGATGACCACCTTGGCGCCGACCTTGGCGGCCATCTCGGCGGGTGCCGTGTTCATGGGCGCCAACACCTACATTGGTAACGCGCCCAACCTGATGGTCAAAGCGATTGCCGAAGACCGTGGCGTGAAGATGCCCAGCTTCTTTGGCTATATGCTTTGGTCGGGCGGCATTTTGGTGCCCCTGTTCGTCATCATGAGTTTCATCTGGTTCAACTGATGTCCAAACCTTCCATCCTGGTGGCGCGCGCCATCTTCCCCGAGGTCCTGCAGTCTTTGGCGCAGGTGTTTGAAGTCGAGAGCAACCAGGCCGATGAGGTGTGGTCTGCGGCCGAACTCACGCGCCGGATGCAAGGCAAAGTGGGCGCATTGACCACCGGCAGCGAGCGCATTGACGCCGCGCTCTTGCAGGCCAACCCGCAACTGCGCATCGTGGCCAACATGGCGGTGGGCTTCAACAACTTTGATGTGCCCGCCATGACCGCTGCGGGCGTGCTGGCCAGCAACACGCCCGATGTGTTGACCGAGACCACGGCCGATTTTGGCTTTGCTTTGCTCATGGCCACCGCCCGCCGTGTGACCGAGAGTGAGCACTATCTGCGTGCCGGTTTGTGGAAAAAGTGGAGCTACGACATGTTTGCCGGGGCCGAGGTGCATGGCTCGACCATCGGCATCATCGGCATGGGCCGCATCGGGCAGGGCATTGCCCGCCGTGCGGCGCAAGGTTTTGGCATGAAGGTCATTTATCACAACCGCAGCCGTTTGAGCGCCGAGTTGGAAGCGGATTGCAAGGCCACTTATGTCTCCAAGCAAGAACTCCTGAAAACCGCTGACCATGTGATGCTGGTGGTGCCTTACAGCGCCGAGTCGCACCACACGATTGGCGCGGCTGAGTTGGCGCAGATGAAGCCCACGGCCACGCTGGTCAATATTGCACGCGGTGGCATTGTGGACGACGCGGCTTTGGCCCAAGCCCTGGCCGCGCGCCAAATCGCTGCAGCAGGCATCGATGTGTTCGAGGGCGAGCCTTCGGTGCACCCCGATTTGCTCAAGGTGCCCAATGTGGTGCTGACCCCTCACATCGCCAGCGCAACCATCCAGACCCGCAAGGCCATGGCCCAGCTGGCGGCCGACAACTTGGTGGCTTACCTGACCCGAGGCCAGGCACTGACGCCCTTGAACACCGTGCCCGGCGCAGCTGCATGAGCGAATGGGCCTTGCTGGCCCTGGTCGGGCTGAACCTGTTGTTGGTGATGGTGTTGCTGCTGCGTCGCGGTGCTGCGCCGCAAGAGCAAGCGCAGCAAACCGCCACCCTTTTGGCCGAGCAGACTGCAGTGCAAGCCGCTCAGCGCTTGGCCGAACAAACCGCTTGGTTCCAACAGCAGTTTGGCCATCTGCAAGCCCAGTCGGAGCGGCTAGAACGCGAACTGCGAACCGAAATCAGCCAGTCTGGCGTGCAGGGGCGGCAAGAGGCCATGCAGAACCTCACGCTGTTCCAGCAGTCGCTGCTGCAGCAAAGCGCCGAGGCCACCCGCACGCAAAACCAGCAAATCGATGCACTGGCCCAGCAATTGACTTTGCTGCAAAAAAGCCTGACCGACAGCCTGGCCCAGCAGGTCAATGCCTTGTCCGAGGCCAACGCCCGCCGCCTGACTGAGATGCGCGGCACCATGGAAACCCAGCTGGCCCAGCTGCAGCAAAGCAACGCCGCCAAGCTGGACGAAATGCGCCATACGGTGGACGAAAAACTGCAAGCCACCCTGCAAGCCCGCTTGGGCGAGAGCTTCAAACAAGTGGCCGAGCGATTGGAGCAGGTGCACAAGGGCCTGGGCGAAATGCACAACCTGGCGCAAGGCGTGGGTGATCTCAAGCACCTGCTCACCAATGTCAAAACCCGTGGCATGTTCGGTGAGGCGCAACTGGCTTCGCTGCTGGAGCAGGTGCTGACCCCCGAGCAATACGCGGTGCAAGTGGCCACGCGCCCCGGCGACAAAAACCGGGTGGACTTTGCCATCCGTTTGCCGGGCCGATCCGACAGCGGCCAACCTGTGTGGCTGCCGATTGACGCGAAGTTTCCCAACGAAGACTACGAGCGCCTGCTCGAAGCCCAGGGCCGCGCCGACCCGCTTCAAGCCGAGTTGTGCGCCAAAGCGCTCGAAAATCGCATCAAGCTCGAAGCCAAGTCGATTGCCGAAAAATACCTGGAGCCGCCACACACCACCGATTTTGCGGTCATGTTCTTGCCCACCGAAGGCCTGTACGCCGAGGTCTTGCGCCGCCCTGGTTTGATGGAAACCCTGCAGCGCGACCACCGCGTCACGCTGGCCGGCCCTACCAATCTGATGGCCATGCTCAATGCCCTGCAAATGGGCTTCAGAACTTTGGCCCTCGAAAAGCGCTCCAGCGAAGTCTGGCAGGTGCTGGGCGCCGTCAAGACCGAGTTTGGCAAGTTTGGCGATGTGTTGGACAAGGTGCGCAACCAGACGCAATCCGTGCTCAACACGCTCGATCAAGCCCAGACCCGCAGCAACGTGATGAACCGCGCTTTGCGTCAGGTGGATGCCTTGCCCGAAGCCGAGGCCCAGGCCCGGTTGCCTGGCAGCGAGCACTGATTTGCCCAGTGAAAGCCGGGGGTGACCTGACATGAAGACACTCCCACAGCTGATCGCAGGCCAAATTTTTCTGCACGCTTGTATGGCGGGTATGCGCATGGCCACGCCATTGCTGGCTTTGAAGCAAGGCTACAGCCCACTGGCTGTAGGCGCCTTGTTGGCGTTGTTTGCCCTGACGCAGGTGTTTTTGGCCTTGCCAGCAGGCCGGTACATTGACCGCACGGGCCTTAAAAAACCGCTGCTCATCAGTGTGGCGATCTCTTCTGTCGGGGCCAGTTTGTCGGCCATTTGGCCGATTTTCCCGGTCTTGTGCCTGAGCGCTTTGGCCACAGGCGGCGCCACGGGCATGGCGGTGATCGCCCTGCAGCGCCATGTGGGCCGCATGGCCCAAAACCCTGCTGAGCTGCGTGTGGCTTTCAGTTGGTTGTCGATTGGCCCGGCCATCTCCAACTTTTTGGGGCCCGTGATGGCCGGTTTGCTGATTGACTATGCCGGACCGCATCCGGACCATGTTTCAGGCTTCCAATGGGCTTTTTTGTTGTTGGCCATGTTGCCCTTGAGCACCTGGTTCTGGGTGCGTGCGGTGCCCGAGTTGCATGCCCCCACAGCACCAGGTGAGGTGCAGCCCCGCCGTGCCATGGATTTGCTGGCCGAGCCCACGATGCGCCGTTTGCTGGCAGTCAACTGGGTGTTGTCGTCGTGTTGGGATGTCCACACCTTTGTGGTCCCGGTGCTGGGCCATGAGCGTGGCTACAGCGCTTCGGTGGTGGGCACGATTTTGGGCGCTTTTGCCATCGCGGCCACCTTCATTCGCGTGTGTTTGCCTTTCATCTCGCGACACGTCAAGGAGTACCAGATCATCACCGGCTCGATGGCGTGCACTGCGGTGTTGTTCGGGCTCTACCCCTTCATGCCCACAGCATGGGCCATGGGCTTGTGTTCGGTCATGCTGGGGTTGGTCTTGGGCACGGCCCAGCCCATGATCATGAGCACCTTGCACCAGATCACCCCGCCACACCGACATGGCGAGGCGCTGGCGCTGCGGCTGATGAGCATCAACGCCTCCAGCGTGCTCATGCCGGTGCTTTTTGGTGCTGCCGGGGCGGTGGCGGGGGTGGGGCCTGTGTTCTGGGTGGTGGGGTCGGTGGTCGGCTGGGGATCGCAATGGGGCTGGCGGCTGCGGCCAAGCAGCGCCCAGACCGGAAGCTCCTGAACCGATCGGGTGCCATGAACTGTGTTTGTATCCAGTGTTTTGCCAGAAACCCCACTACAATCCGCCACCATGGCCACCCAATCAACTGTCAAAACTTCCAACGAGTACTCTGAAGGCTCGATCCGTGTCTTGAAGGGCTTAGAACCCGTCAAGCAACGCCCGGGCATGTACACCCGCACCGACAACCCCCTGCACATCATCCAGGAAGTGCTGGACAACGCCGCCGACGAGGCGCTGGCGGGGTTCGGTAAAAAGATCAAAGTCATCCTGCACTTGGATGGCTCTGTCAGCATCGAAGACGATGGCCGGGGCATCCCCTTTGGCCTGCACCCCGAAGAAAACGCGCCGGTGATCGAGCTGGTGTTCACCCGCTTGCACGCGGGCGGCAAGTTCGACAAGGGCAAGGGAGGGGCTTACAGCTTCTCGGGGGGCCTGCACGGCGTGGGCGTGTCGGTGACCAATGCGCTGTCCAAGCGCTTAGAGGCCACCAGCTACCGCGAAGGCCAAGTGGCCACCTTGGTGTTTTCGGGCGGTGACGTGACCGAGCCTTTGGTCAAACGCGTCACAGGTGAGGGTGACCGGAAACAGGGCACCACCGTGCGTGCCTGGCCCGACGCCAAATACTTCGAATCCAGCGCCCTGCCCATGAACGAGCTGACGCACCTGCTGCGCAGCAAGGCTGTGTTGATGCCCGGCGTGACGGTGACCTTGGTGAATGAAAAAACCAAGGAAACCCAGCAATGGCAATACAAAGCTGGACTGCGTGACTACCTGACGCAAACGCTCACGGGAGACCCGGTGATCCCCTTGTTTGAGGGTGAGGGCTTTGCCGATGTCAACAGCGAGAGCTTTGCCGAAGGCGAGGGCGCCTCGTGGGCTGTGGCCTTCACCGAAGACGGCGCGCCGGTGCGCGAAAGTTATGTGAATTTGATCCCCACCAGCGCGGGCGGCACGCACGACAGCGGCTTGCGCGACGGCCTGTTCACAGCGGTCAAAAGCTTCATCGAGCTGCATGGTTTGCTGCCCAAAGGCGTGAAGCTCATGCCCGAAGACGTGTTCGCTCGCGCCAGCTATGTGCTGAGCGCCAAGGTGCTGGACCCGCAGTTCCAGGGCCAGATCAAGGAGCGCCTGAACTCGCGCGACGCGGTGCGGCTGGTCTCCAGCTTTGTGCGCCCGGCCTTGGAGTTGTGGCTCAACGAGCATGTGGATTACGGCAAAAAGCTGGCCGAACTCGCCATCAAGGCCGCGCAAACCCGTCAAAAAGCGGGTCAAAAGGTCGAAAAGCGCAAGAGCTCCGGCGTGGCTGTGCTGCCCGGCAAGCTGACCGATTGCGAGAGCAAAGACATCTTGCACAACGAGGTGTTTTTGGTGGAGGGCGACTCGGCCGGGGGCAGCGCCAAAATGGGCCGCAACAAAGAAAGCCAGGCCATCTTGCCCCTGCGCGGCAAGGTGCTCAATACCTGGGAAGTGGACCGCGACCGCTTGTTTGCCAACAACGAAATCCACGACATCTCAGTGGCCATCGGCGTGGACCCGCACGGCCCCAATGACAACCCCGACATGAGCAATCTGCGCTACGGCAAGGTCTGCATCTTGAGTGACGCTGACGTGGACGGCTCGCACATTCAGGTGCTGCTGCTTACTTTGTTCTTCCGTCACTTCCCCAAACTGATCGAAGCGGGCCACCTGTATGTGGCCAGGCCGCCCTTGTTCCGCGTCGATGCTCCCGCACGCGGCAAAAAGCCTGCGTCCAAAGCCTATGCACTGGACGAGGGTGAGCTCAGCGCCATCATCGACAAGCTGCGCAAAGATGGCGTCAAAGAAGGCGGCTGGAGCATCAGCCGCTTCAAGGGCTTGGGCGAGATGAGCGCCGAACAGTTGTGGGACACCACGCTCAACCCCGACACGCGCCGCCTGCTGCCCATCGAGTTGGGCCCGCTGGACAACGCAGGCACTGAAAACCTCATGACTCAGCTCATGGGCAAAGGCGAAGCCGCCGCCCGGCGTGAGTTGATGGAGCTGCACGGCGACAGCATCGAAATCGACGTGTGACGAATTCCCTGTAGGAGCCCACCCCGTGGGCGAAATGTCTGAGCAAATCCAACGCCCGCAGGCAGGCGCCTACCCTGAAAGAACCTGATGACCATTGACCTGTTGACCCCCGAACCCACCGCTGTCCCAGAAGGCGACCACCTGGGCGCTTACGCCCAGCGGGCCTATCTGGAATACGCGCTGTCCGTCGTCAAAGGCCGCGCCTTGCCCGATGTGTGCGACGGCCAAAAGCCCGTTCAGCGGCGCATTTTGTATTCGATGGACCGGATGGGTTTGTCGTACAGCGGCCCGAACAACAACACCGCCGCCAAGCCCGTCAAAAGCGCCCGCGTGGTGGGCGATGTGCTGGGCCGCTACCACCCGCACGGCGACACGGCGGCGTATGACGCGCTGGTGCGCATGGCGCAAGACTTTTCGCAGCGCTACCCGCTGATCGACGGCCAAGGCAATTTTGGCTCACGTGACGGCGACGGCGCAGCCGCCATGCGTTACACCGAAGCGCGTTTGTCGCGCATCACCAGCTTGCTGCTCGACGAGATCGACATGGGCACGGTGGACTTCATCCCCAACTACGATGGCTCGACCGAAGAGCCGCGTCAACTGCCTGCCCGATTGCCGTTCAGCTTGCTCAATGGCGCCAGCGGCATCGCGGTGGGCCTGGCCACCGAGATCCCCAGCCACAACTTGCGCGAAGTGGCCGATGCCTGCGTGGCCTTGATCAAAAACGACAAACTGAGCGACAGCGAGCTGATGACCATCATCCCCGGCCCCGACTACCCCGGTGGCGGCCAAATCATCAGCCCGGCCAGCGACATTGCCGACGCGTACCGCACCGGGCGCGGCAGCCTCAAGGTGCGTGCCCGCTGGAAGATCGAAGACCTGGCCCGTGGCCAATGGCAGCTGGTGGTGACCGAGCTGCCCCAAGGCGTGAGCTCGCAGCGTGTGCTCGAAGAAATCGAAGAACTCACCAACCCCAAGGTCAAAGCAGGGAAGAAAGCGCTCAGTGCTGACCAAATGTTGCTCAAAGCCAGCATGCTCGCCGTGCTCGATGTGGTGCGTGACGAATCGAGCAAAGACGCCGCCGTGCGCCTGGTGTTCGAGCCCAAGACCAGCCGCATTGAACAGCAAGAACTCATCACCGCCTTGCTGGCCCACACCAGCCTCGAAACGTCTGCCCCGATCAACATGACTTCGGTGGGGATCGATGGCAAGCCGATTCAGAAGTCGCTGCGCCAGATGCTGGTGGAGTGGATCAGCTTCCGCCAGACCACCATCACCCGCCGCAGCCAGCACCGCCTGAACAAAGTGCTGGACCGCATCCACATTCTGGAAGGCCGCCAGCTGGTGCTGCTGAACATCGACGAGGTGATCCGCATCATCCGCCACAGCGACGAGCCCAAGCCTGCGCTGATCGAAGCTTTCAAACTCAGCGACCGTCAGGCCGAAGACATTCTTGAGATTCGCCTGCGCCAACTGGCCCGTTTGGAAGCCATCAAGATCGAGCAAGAGCTGAGCGATCTGCGCGCAGAACAAGGCAAGTTGGAAGAAATTTTGGGCAGCCCTGCCGCGCTGCGCCGCCTCATGATCAAGGAGATCGAAGCGGACGCCAAGACCTTTGCCGACCCGCGCCGCACGCTGATCCAGGAAGAGAAAAAAGCCATCGCCGAAGTCAAGGTGGTGGACGAACCGGTGACGGTGGTCGTGTCGGAAAAAGGCTGGGTGCGTGCCCGCACTGGCCACGGCCACGACGCCACCAGCTTTGCCTTCAAGGCGGGCGATGGTCTGTATGGCACCTTCGAATGCCGCACCGTGGACACGCTGCTGATCTTTGGCAGCAACGGCCGCATTTACAGCGTGGCTGTAGCCACCTTGCCCGGCGCTCGCGGCGACGGCCAGCCGGTGACCACGTTGATCGAGCTGGAACCCACCACGCAAATCGCCCACTACTTTGCAGGCCCGGCCCACGCCACGCTGCTGCTCAGCGGTTCTGGCGGCTACGGCTTCATGGCCTCGGTTGAGAACATGGTCTCGCGCAACAAGGCGGGCAAGGCCTTCATCAGCCTGGGCGATGGTGAAACCATCTGCGCCCCCAGCCATGCGAGCGGCAGCAGTGCCACCGTGCCTGGCGACAAACAGCCCATGCCCGCCGCCACCAGTGTCTGCTGCGCCAGCACGGGCGGTCGTGTGTTGACCTTTGAGATCAGCGAACTCAAAACCATGGAAAAAGGCGGCCGGGGCCTGATGCTGATTGACCTGGAAGCCAAAGACAGCCTGGCTGGAGCTGCGGCCTACACCCGCAGCGTCAAGATTGCCGGCATTGGCCGCGGCGGCAAAGAGCGTGAAGAAACGCTGGAAATCCGCAGCCTGAACAACGCCAAAACCGCCCGCGCCAAAAAAGGCAAAGTGGCCGACCTGGGTTTCAAGCCGAACAAAGTGACGCGGGTCGAGTGATCAGGGCGCAGTCATCAGGCCGTGTTGATGCTTTTTTGAGCACGCCCCGCCAGCCCTTGTGGGGCGGGGCTTTGGCGGCTTGTCCCTGCACTTGTCCACAGCTTTGGGCACGGTCTTTGGGGATTGTGGGGCCGATCATCCGAGACAGTCGTGTGCGGGTCGCGCTTTTATGATGGGGGACACCCACTACTCATCCAGCGACCGAATGCACCCCCTCGACGAAGCCATCGACCTGCGCTCCACCTCACCCCACGAGTTCACGGGCGCGACCCATCCGGCCTACGCCAACATGGTGGGGCCCTTTGGGGGCACCACGGCTGCGCAGTTGTTGCAGGCTGCTCTTTTGCATGCCGATCGCCTGGGCGAGCCGGTCGCCCTCACGGTCAACTTTGCAGCCCCGGTGGCCGATGGCGATATCTGCTTTGTGGCGCGGCCCGTGCGCACCAACCGATCCACCCAGCACTGGATCATCGAAGCCCATCAAGCAGAAGGCGTGGTGGCCACTGCCACCGCCGTGTTTGCCGTGCGGCGCGAGACCTGGTCGGATGTGGAGGCCGTGATGCCCGCCAACGTGCCAGAACCTGATGCCGTGAGCCGCATGCCTGTGAAGGGCATGCCCGCCTGGCCGCAGCGCTACGACATGCGCTTTGTCGAAGGCGCATTCCCCGCTGCCTTTGATGAGCAAGAGCAAGCCCATTCCCGCTCAACCCTGTGGGTGCGTGACGAGCCCGCGCGGGCGCTGGACTTTGCTTCTTTGGCGGCCTTGAGCGACAGCTTTTTCCCGCGCATTTATGTCCGCCGTCGCCGCCGCGCCATGATCGGCACCGTGTCCCTCACCACCTATTTCCACGCCGACAGCGCTTTGTTGGCGCAGGTCGGCACGCGCCATGTGCTGGGTGTGGCCAAGGCACTGAATTACCGCCACGGCTACTTTGACCAGACCGGAGAGCTGTGGAGCCCCGAAGGTCAGCTTCTGGCCAGCACGCACCAGTTGGTGTATTTCAAGGACTGAAAAAGCATGCGCAAGGACATCATCATCCGCCCCATTCAGCGCGAGGACTATGCCCAATGGCGACCACTTTGGGATGGGTACAACGCTTTTTATGGCCGGGAAGGCGAGTCAGCATTGGCAGAGAACATCACCGATGCCACTTGGGCACGGTTTTTCAGTGCTGAAGAGCCGGTTCACGCCTTTGTGGCTGTGGATGGCCACACGGTGGTGGCCTTGGTGCACTGCCTTTTTCACCGCAGCACAACCAGGCTGCATGATGTTTGCTATTTGCAGGATTTGTTCACGGCGCCCAGCCACAGAGGCCAGCGAATTGGACAGCAACTCATTGAGGCCGTTTATACGGCTGCACGCGCTGAGGGCAGTTCCCGGGTTTATTGGACAACGCAGATCGGCAATGCATCTGGCCGAGCCTTGTATGACAAAGTGGCCAGCCATACAGGTTTCATCATTTATTCGAAAGAACTCTGATGCGCGAAGGGCATGAACCGGTGGGGCATGCCGTTTTCTTATTCAGCGCTTCATCTGCTGCAGCGCACTGGCCACTTCCGTCACCAGCGCCGGGCCTTTGTAGATGAGGCCGGTGTAGATCTGCACCAGGTCAGCGCCCGCTTCGATTTTTGAAATCGCATCGTGTCCGCTCAGGATGCCGCCCACGCCGATGATGGGGAAGTCTTTGCCCAAGGCGGCGCGCAGACTGCGGATCACACGGTTGCTGCCTTCGAGCACGGGCGAGCCGGACAGGCCGCCCATTTCTTCGGCATGGGGCAGGCCGCTCACGGCATCTCGGGCCAGCGTGGTGTTGGTGGCGATCACGCCGTCCATGCCGTGCTTTTGCAGCGTGGCCGCGATCACGCCCACTTGGGTTTCGTCCAGATCGGGGGCGATTTTCAGGAACATGGGTACGCGGCGGCCGTGTTCTGAGGCCAGCGCTTCGCGCCGCGCCACCAGGGCACCCAGCAGGCCGTCGAGGGCTTCGTCGCTTTGCAGGGCGCGCAGGTTTTTGGTGTTGGGGCTGGAGATGTTCACCGTCACGTAGTCGGCATGCGGGTACACCCCGGCCAGTGCGATCAAATAGTCGTCGGTGGCGTTTTCAATGGGCGTGGCGGCGTTCTTGCCGATGTTCAGGCCCAGCAGGCGGCCCTGCTGGCGAAACTTGGAACGCTTGACGTTGGCGATGAAGGCGTCGAGCCCGTCGTTATTGAAGCCCAGGCGGTTGATGAGCGCTTGCGCCTCGGGCAGGCGGAACATGCGCGGCTTGGGGTTGCCGGGTTGCGCCTTGGGCGTCACGGTGCCGACTTCGACAAAGCCAAAACCCATGGCGCCCAGACCGTCGATGCAGCGGGCGTTTTTGTCCAGACCCGCAGCCATGCCAACGCGGTTGGGGAAATGCAGGCCCGCCAGCGTGATGGGCTGCGCCACAAAGGGCTGGCGGTAAAGGCGGTCGAGCGGGGTGTTCTGGGTGCGGGCCAGTCCTTCGATGGTCAGGTCGTGGGCCTCTTCGGGGTCCATCCTGAACAAAACAGGGCGGGTCAGGCAATAAGGGATCAGGGACATTGGATAATTCCGGTCTTGTGCAGCGTGCTGCGACGTGGGGCTCAGTTACCCAGATTGTCTCAAACCCTGAACCGCCTATTTGAATTTCCAACCGAGCCCCTTTCATGACCCAAGACGAACTCAAAGCCCTGGTGGGCCAAGCCGCCCTGAAATACGTTGTGCCCGGCGAAATCGTTGGCGTGGGCACCGGCTCCACCGTGAATAAATTCATCGACGCGCTGGCCACCATGAAAGACCAGATCAAGGGCGCGGTGTCCAGCTCCGAGGCTTCCACCGTGCGCTTGAAGGCCCTGGGCATCCCAGTGTTTGACAGCAACGAGGTCGAGAGCCTGTCGGTCTACATCGACGGTGCAGACGAAATCGACCACCAGGGCCACATGGTCAAGGGTGGCGGCGCAGCGCTCACACGCGAAAAAATTGTGGCGGCGCAAAGCAAGCAGTTCGTCTGCATCGCCGACGAGAGCAAGTTGGTGGATGCGCTGGGCGCTTTTCCATTGCCGGTGGAAGTGATCCCGATGGCTACCGCCCGGGTGATGCGCCAGTTCGCGGCCATGGGCGCAAGTGCAGTGGTTCGCCTGAAAGACGGTCAGCCACTGGTGACCGACAACGGCCAACACATCGTGGACGTGATGGGCCTCAAGATCACCGACCCGGTGGCCTTTGAATCACAAGTCAGCCAGTGGCCCGGCGTAGTCACCGTGGGGGTGTTTGCCCATCAAAAAGCGCAGGTCTGCCTGTTGGGCACATCTGAAGGCGTGAAGACGCTGAGTTTTTAAGCCGAGTCAGCCCAGTCGCTGCCGCAGCTCGGTCTTGAGCACCTTGCCGTAGTTGTTTTTGGGCAAGCTGGCCACGATTTCGTAGCGTTTGGGGCGTTTGAAGCGGGCGATTTCTTGCAAGCACAGCGCATCCAGCGCCGCCGTGTCGAGCGCGTGCCCAGCTTTGGGCACCACAAAGGCCACCACCACTTCGCCCCATTCGGCATCGGGCGCGCCCACCACGGCCACTTCGGCCACACCCGGGGCGTGCAGCAGCACCTCCTCGATTTCGCGCGGGTAGATGTTGGAGCCGCCGCTGATGATCAGGTCTTTGCTGCGGTCTTTGAGGGTCAAAAAGCCGTCGGCGTCCAGACAGCCCATGTCACCTGTGAACAGCCAGCCATTCTGGATGGCTTTGGCCGTGGCTTCGGGGTTGCGCCAGTAGCCGGCCATCACACTGTCGCCCTGAATCAGCACCTCGCCAATTTCGCCCAGCGGCAAGTCGTGGCCTTGCGTGTCGGTGACGCGGATCCGAACGGGTGTTTGCGCCACACCAATAGACGCCACTCGTTCCTGGTGCCGGGGGTGTTGAGTGTCTTGCAGGTGATGGCGCGACAGGGCGGTGCCCACCATGGGGCTTTCGCCTTGGCCGTAAATCTGCACAAAACGCGGACCCATCACGCGCAGCGCCCGCTGAATGTCGGCCGCGTACATGGGCGCACCGCCATAGACCACGGTTTTGAAAGACTCTCCGCATGCTGGCGCAGACAAGCCTGTTTGCTCGGCATGGTCCACCAGGCGCTTGACGATGGTGGGCGCAGCAAACAGGGACAGCGGCCCGATCTGCTGGCCCAGCGCAAACAGTTCGGCTGGATCGAACCCGCCAGAGGGCGGGACCATGTGCCGGGCCCCCGCCATGAGGTGGGGAATGGCGTAAATGCCCGCGCCGTGTGACATGGGTGCAGCGTAGGCGATGCAGTCTCGCGGGCTGATGGCATCCACATCGGTGAAGTAGGTCAGCCCCATGGTCATCAGGTTGCGGTGGGTGATCATCACACCCTTGGGGCGCCCAGTGGTGCCGCTGGTGTAGAACAGCCAGGCCAGGTCGTCGTTTTGACGTTCGGTGATGGGGGTACCGAAGGGCGTTTCCTTGAGGCCGGACCCTGGCCACAGCGCATCGGCTTCGGGGCTGTCCACGTCAACGATGCGTTCGAGCCCTGTGAGGTGTTCTCCGGTGTCGCTGGTGGTGTCGGCCGTCACAAAGGCCCAGCGCGCTTGGGCGTTGTCGATGATCCATTGCGCTTCGCGCACATGCAGTTTGGCGTTGATGGGCACCACCGCCAGCCCGGCCCACCAAGCCCCAAACATCACCTCCAGATAGCGCACATGGTTGCGCATGAACAGCACCACCCGGTCGCCCGGCTGCAAGCCAGCAGCTTGAAATTGCCGGGCCAGTTGCTGGCAGCGCTTGGCCCATTGCCCGTGCGTGGTCACCATCTGAGTGCCCAGAAAAATGGCGGGGCGCTCGGGGGCCATGCGGGCATGGCGTTGCAGCAGATGGGCGAGGTTCAATGCGGGCTCCGGCAGAAAAGAGGGGGCATTGTGGCTGGAAGGGCCCCTTGCAGGCTGTCTCGCTCAGGTCTTTCAAGCTTTGCGCAGCAGCAAGCGCAAATCTGCCCCGATCCGGTCGACGGCGTGGAACGCCAGTTTCACCGAGTCGCTCAGCGCTGAAAGGGCGGGCAGATTGGCCAGGCCTTGGCCGGGACCGAGCAACTGGGGGGAGATGTAGTGCAGAAATTCGTCCACGAGTCCTTCGCGGATGAAGGAGCCGTTGAGTTTGTGTCCTGCTTCGACATGCAGTTCGTTGATCTCTCGCCGAGCCAAGTCGCCCAGCATGGCGCGCAAATCGACTTTGCCCATAGGGCTGGGCATGTCGATCACGGTGGCGCCGCGTGCGGCAAGGGCTGCGCGTTTTTCGGCCTGCAGGGGCTTGTTGGGGTCGATGGCGGTGTATATCCAGATCTGGCGTGCCTGGTCGCCCGAGCCTTGGGTGTCCAGCAGCTTGGCGTTCAGGGGCATGTCCAGTTGGCTGTCGACCACCACCAGATGGGGTTGGCGCGGTGCATCCAGCCCGCGCACATTGAGCATCGGGTCGTCTTCGAGCACGGTGCCAATGCCTGTGAGTACAGCGCAAGCACGCGCTCGCCAAGCGTGGCCATCGGCGCGGGCTTCGGGGCCGGTGATCCATTGGCTTTGGCCATTTGGCAAAGCGGTTTGTCCGTCCAGCGAGGTGGCTACTTTCATGCGCACCCAGGGCGATTGCCGTTCCATGCGGCTGAAAAAACCGATGTTCAACTCGCGGGCTTGCTGAGCGGTCTGGCTGTGAGCATCGAGCAATTCGGTCTTTACCCCCGCTGCAGCCAGTCGTGCCATGCCCTGACCCGCCACCAGGGGGTTGGGGTCACGCATGGCCATGACCACGCGGGCGATGCCGGCGGCGGCCAAGGCGTCGCAACAGGGCCCGGTGCGTCCTTGGTGGGCGCAAGGCTCCAGCGTGACCCAAGCGGTGGCGCCTTGGACAGAATGACCATGGCTTTGGGCATCGCGCAGCGCCATGATTTCGGCGTGGGGACCGCCTGCGCGTTGGGTGTGGCCTTGGCCCAGCACCGTGCCATCTGCGGCGGTGATCACGCAGCCGACACGTGGATTGGGCGAGGTCAGCCACAAGGCTTGGGCGGCCAAAGCCAGCGCCTGCTGCATCGGCGGGGTGGGTTGGATAGGACTTGGGGTTAGAGGCACGGTCATGGGGCTCAAAAATCAGGAAAAGCGCTTCAGCGCAGTGTCATCAGCGCAAGGTCATCAGGGCGAGGATACGCCAACCCAAGAGGGCAAGGTGCTCACGCTGCTGCGCCAGCTGATCTGTGGGTCCGAATGATCGCTGGAGGCGCCACCCACGCGTCTGTTGGGCCAAGCCACCTGCACCAGCAGGTCGGTGGACTGCCCTTGCAGCGAAGTCTGTATTTGCCATGTGTAGCGGGTGCCCTGCACCACGATGCTCTGCTGCGCCGGACACGCGGCAGTTGGGGTATGGGCCTGAGCCTGCAGACAATCCATGGCCTCGAGAGCGAGCATCTGGCCCACGGCGTTTTGCCGGCTTTCGGTGGCCGTTTGCTGTGATTTGAACGCGAGTTGGGCGGCACCCAGCAAACCGATGGCCAAGACGGCGGAGGCGATGAGTGCCTCGACCAAAGCCATGCCTTGTTGGTGTGCTGACCGCCTGGCGCTTCGCAGGGGGTTCATGGCTTGCCCTCGCTCCAGCTGCCATTGATGCGTTGAATTCGGCGGGCATCGATGCCTTCGGGCCAATTCAAAATATAGGCGTCTCGGCCTTGTGGGGTGGCCACAACCGTGCCCGAGCGCCACTCGGGCATGCCCGATTCAACCACCAGTTGGCCTTCTATGCGGCCGCCTTCCCAGCCGCGCATTTTCTCGTCGTTGCAGCCCGAATCCAGCAATACGCTTCCCATGATGCGCACTGCTGCACCGATGCGTGGACACCGCTGGGCGCAAGCCAGGGCTGAAAACACCAACAAAGCCGGAATCTCAGGGGTGCCCACACTGGTGTGCCAGTCCGCAGGGCTGTCGATCCAATAAATCGAGCGAGGAGGAGAGGTTTGCGCGGTCAGGCCGTTGCGCTCCTGAGCCTGGGACCAAGCTTTCAACTGCGCGTCTTCAATGGTGCCCAACACGCTGGACCAAGCTTTGCGCTGGCAAGGGCTGCGCGTTCCGGCCGTGCTGGGGCCGGTACGGGTGCCTCCGCCGGGCATGCTGACCGTGCGCAGTGCCAAGCAGGCGTTTCTTTCGGCCGTGGAGATGAGGCCATTGCCATTGGTGTCCACCACAAAATGGGTTTGAACCACCGGGGCTTTGGCTGTGCCGCTGCAGCTTTCTCCTCGGCTCACCAAGGGGCAGATCCTCAGCTGGGCTCCCAGCGCTTCACTGATGCAGCCTTGGGTGACCACAGCCGCTGGGCTGGCCAAGCTAGGGGCCGGTGCCACGGCGGGGACAAAAAGGCTCTCACGCATGTGGGCTTGGCTGCCTTGCCCGCTTTGGCTGGCGCTGGCATGCAGGGTGATCACATGCGGCGACATCAGCAAATCGCGCACGGCTGTGACTTGCCTTTGTACCCCCGGCATGTCTGGGTGCTGCGTGGTGCCCATGTCGCTGCATTGCCAGCCCAAACCCGACACGCCTGAGGGGCAGGCCGCTTGAACCGCCAACCAGTCGGTCAAAGGCGTGACCGCGACAGTGCTTTGGGCTTGGGCCAGAGCCATGCCTGCGGCCAAACGCGCTTGCGCGGCGCGGGCGTGGTTTTGGCTGGCGAGTTGGTCGAACAGCACGGTGCGGGCGCTGTACAAACTGGTCAGACTGGCCAACATCACCAAGCCAACGGCCACCATCAAGGTGACAGCGCCATTTTGTCTGGAACAAGAGGGGCGAGCGGTCATGGGCACGTTCATGGACAAAACAGCGCTTGTTGGCTGCCCGGTATGTCGTTGCGCAAGTGCACCGTCTTGGACAAGGTGATGTGCCGAGACGGATCGCTGGGCCACTGGGCTTTGAGGGTCATCTGAACGCTGCGGCGCAGCCAGCCTTGGTGCTGGTCGCATTGCAGTTGCCAGGCCAAGTCGGTGATGTGCACAGTTTGGCTGTGGGTCATGGCCTGCCAATCGCCACTGGCGCTGCAAGATCTTTTGGCGTGCAATGTGGTGCCCGACAGGCGAAAACCCATGCATTCGTCGTTGTCTTGTTCGCCGTTGTGGTTGCGGTCGTGGCTGAAATCTATCCAGTCGCCTTCGATGCTGAAGTCTTCAAAGCCATCGCAAAAAGTGTCATCGCAGAGTGTGGGGGAGCGGGTAGCCCATGCGTTGGCCGAGTATTGGGTCTTGCGCAGTTCGCGGCCCATCCAGTCTGCGGCGACGCGCAATTCATGGTTCAGATGGCTGTCTTGCCAGGCCATTCGGTGCCCCCGCAAATGCTGGCTCAGCAAGCTGCTGCCACCGGCCAGCACAACCAAGCCTACCGACAAGCCCACCATCAGGCCCATCAAGGTTTCCCCTTTTTGAATGGTTTTGGCCATGGCGCTAACGTCGCCAGCAGCGCGCCACATCGCTCTCAGGCGATGCACCTGCACCCAACACCACATGGGCACTGCCTTGCCAGCGCAACTGCAAGGGTGTGCAGGCGTGGTCTGCGGCTTGGGCACCCACGGCAACGGCCTGGGCGGTGTAGGTGTCCGCCGTGCTTTCAATCAGGCGGATACGGTAATGCCCCAGAGGGGAGAGCTCACTCGTCCAACCCAAGGCCGTGAGGGTTTGGGCATGGCCGTCGTGCATGCTGCGCCAACGTGCCTGGTCGGTTTGCAGCTGCAGCAAGGCCGCTTGACCGTCGCTGCGGCGAGCCAGCTGCTGTTGTTCTTGGTAAGCGGGCAGGGCCAACGCGGCCAGTATGCCGAGCAGCGCCAGACAAACCAGCATTTCGGTCAAGGTCCAGCCACGGCTCTTGGCCGCTTGAAAGTGAAGTGCTTGAGAGCAAAAGCCCAGTTTCTGGGGCTTGGCGTTGAACCGCTGCATGGGGTGGCCTCCTCATGTTTGGATTTAATTGTGGCTTTTTGTATTCATCTTGTACAGTTTCAGGCCACGTCCTCAGAACCTGCTGCCTGAACATGCCCCTGCCAATGCTTGACCTGGCCCTGCCCCAAGGCAAAGCCCAGCAGCACGGCTTTACCTTGCTAGAGGCCTTGGTGGCGATGGCTTTGTTGGGCATTTTGGTGGGCTTGGCAGCCCCAACCATGTCGGGGCTGCAGGCACGTCAGCAGTTGCAAGGCCAAGGCGAAGCTTTTTTGAGCAGCTTGGTTTTGGCCCGTTCGGAGGCTTTGCGAAGACAGCAAGGGGTGAGCGTTTGCGCTCAGGGCTTAGAAGCCCAATGCGACACCCTGGGTCGCTGGCACCAGGGCTGGTTGGTGTTTGCCGATACCAATCACAACGGCAAGAGGGATGTGGGTGAAGTGCTGATTGAGGCCAGACCTGCTGTGCCTCTTGCCATCCAAGTGGGAGTGAGCAACACGGTGAAAACCTATTTTTCTTACAACGCGGAAGGTCGCAGTGCCAGTGCCAGCGGTGCGTTCATGGCCGGGACTTGGCGTTTTTGCAGAGCGGATTCAAGCGCGGGCTGGCAAGTGGTGGTCAACGCGCTGGGCAGGCCAAGGATCGAGGCCTACAACGTGCAGCTCTGTGCTTGAGCCCCGAGTGACCTTCAGCGTTGCACCTCATCGACCAGCGTCTTGAACGCGTCGATGTCTTCAAAGTTACGGTACACGCTGGCAAAGCGCACATAGGCCACTTTGTCGAGTTTTTTCAGTTCGCGCATGACCAACTCGCCAATGCGGTGCGAGGCCACCTCGCGGATGCCCAGGTTCAGGAGCTTTTCTTCGATGCGCTCAATCGCCCCGTCCACCTGTTCGATGCTCACTGGCCGTTTGCGCAAGGCCAAGCGCAAGCTGGCCAATAACTTGTCGCGTTGGTAGTCGATGCGTCGACCGTCCTTTTTGACGATGGCCGGAAAGCTGACTTCCGGCTTTTCGTAGGTGGTGAAGCGCTTTTCGCAGGCGCCACACTGGCGCCTGCGCCGGATGAAATCCCCGTCCTCAGCCAAGCGTGTCTCAACGACTTGGGTTTCGAGGTGACCGCAAAACGGGCATTTCATCGTTCGGGCCTATCAACCGTAAACCGGGAAGCGGCTGGTCAGGGCGTGCACCTTGGCGCGCACGGCGGCCAGATTGGCTTCGTCCAGCGGGTTGTCGAGCACGTCGGCAATCAGGTGGGCAGTGGCGCGGGCTTCTTCGTCCTTGAAACCACGGGTGGTCATGGCCGGGGTGCCGATGCGCACGCCGCTGGTCACAAACGGCTTTTCGGGGTCATTCGGGATGGCGTTTTTGTTGATCGTCATGTGGGCGTTGCCCAAAGCCGCTTCGGCCACTTTGCCGGTGATGCCTTTGGAGCGCAGATCGACCAACATGACGTGGCTTTGGGTGCCTCCGCTCACGATGCGCAGGCCGCGCTGGGTCAAAGTCTCGGCAATGATTTGTGCATTTTTAATCACCTGGGCTTGGTAAGCCTTGAACTCGGGCGCCAGCGCTTCTTTGAAGGCCACCGCCTTGGCCGCGATCACGTGCATCAGCGGGCCGCCTTGCAGGCCGGGGAAGATGGCGCTGTTGATGGCTTTTTCGTGCTCGGCCTTCATCAAGATGATGCCGCCGCGTGGGCCGCGCAGGCTCTTGTGGGTGGTCGAAGTGACCACATCGGCGTGCGGTACGGGGTTGGGGTAAACGCCAGCGGCGATCAAGCCTGCGTAGTGGGCCATGTCCACCAAAAAGATGGCGCCGACTTCCTTGGCCACTTTGGCAAAGCGCGCCCAGTCGATGTGCAGCGAATAAGCCGAGGCACCAGCAATGATCAGCTTGGGCTTGGTCTCGCGGGCCTTGGCTTCCATGGTCTCGTAGTCGATGGCTTCGTTGGCGTCCAAACCATAGGAGACCACGTTGAACCACTTGCCCGACATGTTCAGCGGCATGCCGTGGGTCAGGTGACCGCCTTCGGCCAGGCTCATGCCCATGATGGTGTCACCGGGTTTCAAGAAAGCCAGGAACACGGCCTCATTGGCCGAGGCGCCGCAATGCGGCTGCACGTTGGCGGCTTCGGCACCAAAGATTTGTTTGATGCGGTCAATGGCCAGTTGCTCGGCCACGTCGACGAATTCGCAGCCACCGTAGTAGCGCTTGCCGGGGTAGCCTTCGGCATATTTGTTGGTGAGCTGGCTGCCCTGAGCAGCCATGACAGCGGGCGAGGCATAGTTTTCGCTGGCGATCAGCTCGATGTGGTGCTCTTGGCGGGCGTTCTCAGCTTGGATGGCGGCGTAAAGCTCGGGATCGGTTTGTTCAATGAGTGTGTTGCGGTTGTACATGGCAGTCCTTCGGGTGATGGAACCTTGACAGGTGACCTGTGAAGGTGACCGACAAGGGCTGCCCAGGCGAACGGCTTGAAACCGTGCCGGGCAAGATGCAATCCAGGCAGGCTGTGCGCTTCCCAGTGGTTCTGGGGCGGTCCAAATTGGCCGCCACGTTCCACGTCAGAGTGGTCTGTTTTGGGTTCAAAACAGGCTCCTATCGCCAGTCGCGCACCCGAGGAGTGTAGCCCAGTCAGTGCCTGAAATTGCTTCCAGTTGGGGTCTGGAGACGGCTGTTTTGTGCCACTTCCATGCTTTTGGATGTGCGTGACATGGTTTCCAGCTGCTGTTGCTTGGCCAATACCCGGGTGGCGTATTCGGCTCCGTTGGGCTGACCAGAGCTTGTGGCATACAGATGCAAAGCCGATTCGACCGAGGTGCTTTTCTCAATGAGCGTTTGAAGGTGACGAGCGCCAACGCGTAAGTTGGTCAAGGGGTCAAACGCTGCCAGGTGGCCTCCAAAAGGTAACAAAGCGCTTTGCTGAGCCAGTGGTTCGATTTGCATCAGGCCCATGCCGCCTTGGGGGCCAGAGGCAAAGGGGTTGAATCGAGATTCAATCGCCATCACTGCCAACAGCAAAGTGGGTGAAATCTGAATGCGATCTCCCAGCGCCCATGCCTCAGAGACCAGGCCACCCAAGGGTTCTGGTGAGAGCTTGTACCTGCGGCTCAACCAAAGGGTGATAGCTTGTTGCTCTTCCGTCAAAGCCACGGTATTTGCAGTATCCAAAGACACTGGGACGAGATCGGCGTGTGCGGCGCTGGGGTGTTCCATTGCTGCGTCCTGCCTAGCGTCAAGCCAGTTGATCAGTCTGTGGCTGGCGCTGTATCGCCAATCGGGCTGGCTCAAAAAAACAAAAACAAGTGCCAAGCCCGCCAAGCCGAGCAGGGCGAAGCCGTGGCGGGTCAAACTCAAAAGACCTTTGTGGAGGTGACTTTCTTGAGGATTCTTTTTCAGTGGGTAGATCACGTTGTTACTCTTATGCCAAGAACTCACCACGCACTCAGGGGCGTTCATTCAAGTGGGTGGATGGGTCGGTGGCCACAAGTGCTGATCACTTGGGCTCAAGCCGCCGTATTGGCGACCATTGCGGGTTATCCCTAGATTTCTGGGATGCGCGATTCTAGGGTAAATAAACTTTTAAATTGGAATATCAATGTGAAATTAAATGTATTTTTTGGAATAAAGGGTATGCGGCGGGTCAATAATCAACAGAGATTGCAAAGGAAAGTGGTTCAACACACGCCGGGCATGAAATACCGGCGAAAATATGCGTTTTATGTCTGTCCAGATCTCTTAGCGCGTGCGCAAGATTTGGTCGAGCGTGTTGCCAGCCCGGCATGCCTTGTGTTTTAAAGCCTTTACCGTGACCAATCCCTCCAAGCCCCTCGATCTCGCCAACCTCGACCCGTTGACTGCCGGGATCTTTCAAGCCACCACCTCGGGCGATCGAAGTGCTCGTTTGCGCGAGTGGCTCCAGACTGGGCCTAACGAAGCCTTGTTACATGAGGTTTACCGTGAGTTGTCGTCCAAAGACAAAGGGGTGGCCAAACAGCTCAAGGAAAAAATTGACGAGATCAAGCGCAGCCACGGACAGGAAGCACTGGCCAGTGATTGGGCCCAAAAAGCGGAGCTGATTTTGTCGGCACCTCGACTCAATATGGCCGATGCATTGGCTTGGCAGCGCGACGCTGCCAAAGCAGGGGCGCCCTTGTCGCGCGAGCCCTTAGCCAGCCTCAAAGTCAAGTTGGTTGAGGTGGTTAAAGGTGTTGAAGACCTGCAACATCAAGTCATGGTGCAACGCGAATCGGCAGTCTTGTTGGCGCAGCGCATCGAGGTCTTGTCGACCAAGCCAATAGCCGAAGCCGAACATGGGCATGCCGGATTGCTAAATGATGTGGCACAGTGGCAAACTCAGGCCCAATCGTTGACTGTCAGTGCCGTTTGGCCGAGCGTTGACCTCAAATACCCCAACCAATTGGATGCCGCTGGTAAGCAGATGCAAGCGGTTTGGGATGGTTTTTCTGCTGCGCTCGCACTGGCGAATCTGGCCTTGTCCGACGCCAGCTCAGCCTTACCACCCGTACCTGTTTGGGCCGACGAGATTCGCCGTCAGCGTGGTGAAGCGGTCCATGCCCCTGCGGTGACCACCTCCAACCCGGTCCAGCCCGGAGCCGAAAAGTCGGATAAAGCGGAAAAAACAGTCAAACCCAAGATTGACCCAGCCCAACGCCAAGCCATGCGGGAGCTGGCGCTCCAAACAGTGACCCACGAGCTGGTAAGCCTTGAAAAACAAATCACCGAAAACCAAGGCGCTGCGCTGCCCGAGGCTTGCATCGCTTTGCGCAACGCACTCAAAACGCATGGCAAAAATCTGGACACCAGTTTGGATGAGCGCCTGCACCTGGCCCTGAAGGCCGCAGGTGATGCTGAGGGCTGGCAGCGCTGGTTGGCCGATCAAGTTCGTCTTGACTTGGTGACCCAAGCCGAAGCTTTGCTGGACGATCACAAAGTACCCACCGTGGGTGGACGCAAGATGCAAGACAAGTTGCGTCAATTGCGTGACGGTTGGAAGCAGATCGACCAAGGTGGCTTGCCCAACCATGCTCTTTGGAAGCGTTTCGATGCAGCATGCAACGAGGCATATAAAGCCGTGCTGGCTTGGCTTGAGCAGATGAAAAAGGACTCGGCCGATCAGCGAGCTCAGCGCGTTGCTCTGATGGACGAAGTCAAGGCATGGACCGCTGCCCATGTCGAAAGTGACGATTGGCGCGCCCAGTTGCGAGCGCTGCACCAGTTTGCCGACCGGTGGCGCAACGCAGGTCACTTGAGCGAAAAAGCCTTTGGCGAAATGCAAAGCCAGTGGAAAGGTATTTTTAAAGCGGC